>NZ_DAIPZF010000007.1:0-98360 GCF_036782355.1 Cypionkella sp. | reverse complement strand
AGGCACATCGCGAAGTCGCCCTTGCCTCGGGTGAAACCGCGGCGCTGGGCGGCTATCCGCCCTCGGTGCAGCAAGCGATCATGTCACTGGCCGAACGTGCAGGGCCAGGACCAGAGGGGGAGGGCGATATTACCGCGGTGTTTTCGGTGCTGGTCGCTGGCTCGGATATGGAGGAAACCATCGCAGATATCTTGCGTGGGGTGCTGGACGGTCATGTTGTGCTGGATCGCAAGATCGCAGAACGCGGCCGCTATCCTGCAATTGATTTGTTGCGCTCTGTCTCTCGTAGCCTGCCCGAGGCAGCAACTGCGGTGGAAAATGACCTGATCGCTGAGGCGCGGCAGATCCTGGGCGCATGGGATCGGGCCGAGATGATGATCCAAGCGGGGCTTTATGCCAAAGGTTCTGACCCAATGGTTGATCGCGCAATTAAGATCTGGCCCGCTTTGGACGCCTTTTTGGCAAAATCCGCACCCGAAACCGGCGTGGAGGGCAGCTTTGCGCAGCTGTCAGCCCTGTTATTGCAACGCTAACATCATCTGTTGCGCACCCAACCGTTGCTGACAATCTGCTGCATCAGCTGCAAGGCAGAGTTATTGCCGGTTGAGGCAGACAGATTGGCAACCTCTGCCCGTAGCAAATAGCGTTTGGTCAATTTATCCAGCGCCGCAGGATCGCTGAATTGACTGATGCTGCTACTGCCCAATTGAGTCGCCGCTTTTTCTTGAAAGGCATTAAGTTGCTGATCAAGATCCAGTGTTCCAATGCTTTTGGGCAGGCCAAGGGCAGTTTCGAAAACCGTACGAAGGGCGGTATTGCCCAAAATCGTCAACCATTTGGTGGTCTCACTGCTCGACTTTGCGGCCAAAGCTGGCAATTCCCGCTGCAAGTTAAGGCTAAGCCGCAGATCACTATCCTGATTGCCAACGGCCACTTCGAATCCGCGGGCCTTATAGGCTTCAATGATCTTATCTGGGAAAGTAGAAATCTTGGTGCTTGGAACCGAGAAATCCCCAAAACCAAAGGCTGCTGAAAGTTTTAGATACTGCTTGTCTGACAATTTGTTCGCCAGCGCGCTGCTGCTCAACGTGCCATCTTGCAACACTTTCTTGATGAAGAACTTATTGTTGATGTCATCGGAAAGCCCATAGGCGCCCAAGGCGACCTTCAGCAAACGCCGATCGGCCACCAGCTCGTCTGCGGTCGAGACTTTGCCAATATTGGCGCGAAAATAAGCCTCGTCATTCTTGATCTCGGTGGTCGCCGCAAAGGCGGCCTGCTGTGTTGGCAGCGTACGCTTCAAAAAGGCCCAGCCAGCATAGCCAGACAGCGGGATGGCTGGGGTAAAGCTCATGCAAGTTTCGCGGCAAACAACCGCTCCTCTCGGGGTAATAAGGTGCGAAGTGTTTTAAGTACCTGATAATGCTGATCTTCAAGCACATAGTCGGTGGCCTGTGAGAGCAGGTTGCGACTGTCATGATCGGTCAAAACCTGACTCAGCTGCTCGATACCGCGCAGCAGTTGCAGCTTTGCATCCCCCGCCTGCGCATCACCCGAAAGAACCAATTGCGCGATATAGCAAACCCGACGCACCGGCGTATTCACCTCTTCGGGATGGATCGCATCGCGCAGCCGCAAAATATTTGCGTTCGGCGTCATAATCGCCAGCCGAGATCGCTTATCCCCATTTTCAATGACAGCACCATTGATCAGCACCCTTTCATGCGGGCCAAGTTTCAACACCAAACCTGTCATTGGGTGCCACCTTCACCACGCAAGCCGCGCATGACCGCTGTGTTAATTTCAATAAGCACCTCGACCGAGGCTTTGTTATCGCGAACTGCACGACTGTGCAGGGCGGTAAACTCGTAAAGATAGAAAAGCTGTGCGCGCAGTTTAGCCGGCAAACCATTTTCTGACGAAGCAACATCGCTGGCCAAAGTTGACCAGATGCGCTGATTTTCATCCAAGGCCGCCGCTAGCAGATGAAAACGCTCTGTCCGCGTGGCCCAAGCTGCGGCAAGCCTTTGGGTGACGCGTGCCAAGAGATCATATTCGATTGAACGAGGGGTTTTTTGCGGAGCTTCGGGCCGTGCGTAGACGGACCGTGCCGCGGTGAAATGAGCGGTCACAGGGGTTCCTTCCTGGAATTCTGAAGAGGGTAAAGGTGGCCGAAGGGGTTAATCCCCTTCGGCCGTGACCGTTAACGGAACAGCGACAAGATGTTCTGTGGCTGCTGGTTCGCCATCGAAAGCGATTGGGTCGCAAGCTGTTGCTGCACTTGCAGCGCTTGCAGCCGCGCAGAGGTCTCTTCCATGTCAGCGTCAACCATGGCGCCGATGCCCGACTTCAGAGCATCAGACAGTTTGCCGACAAAAGACGCCTGCGTGTCGATCCGGCTTTGCGCCGAACCAAAGTTTGCAGCGGCTGTGATCGACGTCGAAAGCAAGCTTTCGATATTACCAAGGGCGGTCTGCGCGCCGCCCAAGGTCGAGACGTCAATCGCATTCAGCGCGCCCAGGCCACCAGCGCTTGCGTTGGTGAACTGGCCAGTGATGGTCAGGTCGTTCGAGGCGCTTGCGGTACCGGCGCCCGTTGTAAACGCAAGGCTCCCAGGAGCTTGAGGATCATAGCTGACCGTCAAACCGGTTACACCCAGGGCATCAATCGCATTTTTCATGCCGATTGCGACCAGATCCGCCGTGACGTTGGTGCCCGAAAGATCAGCGTCGGTAACGGTGTAGCTTGCCGTTTGCTTGCCGATCGTCATGCTGATCTTATCGCCAGCCGCCCAAGCGGTTGCGCCATCTTGGATCAAGATTTCGTCAGTGCCGCTGGCCGCATCCAAGGTCATGACAAAAGTATCACCATCGCCCGAAACAAGGCTGGCCGTGCCGGCCGCGAAAACATCATTCGCAGCATAAGCACCGGTCGACAGATTCTGCCCCGCCACGGTGATATTCGACGCCGCAACACCGGTTGCACTGCGATCCAACGACGACAGAATGTCGATGTTGCTGGCGTTGTTCACAAGGTTCAGGCCGTTGAACTGTGCTGCCCCCACAACCGAATCGATTTGGTTTTTAAGAGCAGCAACGTCGGTTTGGATTTTACCACGGTCGACGTTCGATTCTTGTGCCGCAACGATCTTGCCTTTGATTTGGGTCAGCAGATCAGTGACGGTTTCCGAGGCTTGGCGTGCGACAGAAATCGTCGAAGAACCCAAGTTAAGGCTATCTGAGATGGCTTTGAAACCCTGAACATCAGATTCCATAGACTTCGAAATGGCCCAGACCGCGGCATTGTCTTTCGCAGTTGCAACAGATTTCCCTGTCGAAATCTGCGACTGTGTGGCGTTCATGCTTTTGTTGATGGTTTTCATGGTTTGCAGCGCAACCATGGCACTGTTGTTGGTCAAAATAGACGACATCGTTTACTTCCTTCGTATTCCGCTGACGCTTTGCGCCAAGCTTTGACACCGCCACGATGGACGGCAGATAAGGCTTTCTATCCGCTGCGATCAGACCGTCTCTGAAGGCGCCACCCCGTCGTGGGATGCAGAGGCAAATTGGGGGTGAAAATCCTAACGAAGTCTTAATTCTGCCAAGCGAGATGCGCAGGATTTGAGGCAAACCTTCAGAGCCTGCGCGACAACTCGCCGCCACCAGCAGGCTGCGGCCGTTTGCCATTTTCATCGTAAGTTACTAATCCCATTGCATTTTCACGAACCTCTTCCAAACGCTGGATCGCGGCACGCACCCCCTTGCCGGCCGCCAGAGCTGCCGCTGCATTGCGCTCAGACTTTGCCTGCAAACGCGTCAAAGTTTTCCGATCTTCCTCTTGGCCAAGGCCCAAAATGGCAGCCTCCAGATCAGGGGCCAGCTGTTGCAACTGCTCAAAGTTCGCCGACAAAAGTGCGGCATGCATTGCGTCCATCAATCCTTCAATATTAGCATCAATCTGCATTATTTTGTCCTTTCGACATTGCGTGAAAAAGCTGCTCTGCCAACCCAATTCCCCCATGCGCAACCATCTGTTTGGCCTGCGCATCCCGTAAAAACGAAGCAAACTGCTCCTCGCCGATGCCGCCACTAAAGCTGCCCTCGCTGGCCCCAAGCCCGGCGTGGCCCAGCATTTCAGACAGAAAACTCGCCTCTAACTCTTTGGCTTTTTGCATCAAAGGGCTGTCAGGCTTGGGCACGGGCGGTTTGAAATTGGCGCCAATCAGCGGGGTCTGCATCTGGGTCTCCTTTTGAGTCGGATTTTCTTGAATATCTTTGATGCCGGTAAACAGGTGGTAACCAATCGCGCAAATACTGCAGACATTCGCGGCAGAAGTCGGTGTCACATGATTCAACAAACCTCTCTCCTCTTTGCTGGCCCCGCGCTGGCAGCACCGCTCGCAGGGGCGGCTCAACCGGATGGCAAGGATGCCGATACGGATTTCCGCGGCTGGATGGATTTGGCGGATGTAACCACCGATCCGCCGGTGGATGACGCGCTGTTGCTAATGGCGCAGATCGCGGGTCTGGTTGTACCCCCTCCCTCGGCTCAGCCCATGCAAGCCCTGCCAGAGGCGACAGAAGATGTCGCAATCGCCCTACCAGAGGTCGAACAAGCCTTGGCAAGGGTCGAGCAGGCATCGCAACCTCCCTTTGCAGGGGTATTGCCAGAGGCAGGAAACAGCCTTGCCGAAGTCGCCCTCACCGCCGCCGTGCAAAAGACAAAGGCCGAGTCCGCCGCGCAAACCTTATCGGTCGAGCCAAGCAACCAACTGCAAACGATTGTTTTAGAACCAAAATCTTCTTCCGCAGCACCAGAGGCGGAGGCAGCCCTTCAGCAAGATCAGGCAAAACCGCTGCCCGTGGCAGCAGATATTGATGCCCCACCCCCACTGGCAGAGGCGCTTGCAGCCTCGGATCCCCGCGCGAAGGCCAAAGCAAAGACGGAGTCTCAGCCAACGGCCACCGGTGTTGCAACCGCACAGGCTGTTTCAACTGAGGTGGTCGCGCTGGCAGCCTCCCAAGGCCTTGTCGTGCAAATTCCGCAAAGCGCAAGCGCCAGATCATCGGCGCCAACCCCACATTGGTCGCGCTTAGAGGCCGCACCAGCGGTTACAGCGTCAAAATCTGACACCCCAGCAGGTTTTTTGCCGCAAGCAGCGGTGCCAGACCCGCAGATTGCAGCCGAGCAGCCTCAAAACCCAGAGATTGGGCCGCTGTCGCAAAATCAATTCAGCACATCGCAGCCCGAAACCACCAGCCGCTTGCCCGTAGCCCCCCCCGCTGCACCGTTGCACAGCCAGCTTTTGACCCATGCGCCAAGCGCATTACAAAAACAGGTTGAGGTTTTGCTTTCCCCCGAAGAACTGGGACATGTGCGCTTTCAGATTCGGCATTCTGGCGATTCCGTCTCAATTTTTCTAAGCGCTGAACGCCCCGAAACCATGGATATGCTGCGCCGCAATGGCGACGACTTGCTGCGCGAATTTCGCCAAGCAGGATTTTCAGGCGCATCGCTGGATTTCGGCCAATGGGGCCAACAGCCCCAACCGCAACAACACCCTCCTGCGGCCTTTTCGCAGCCTGACGATTTCAGCGTGGCGCCACAAATTGCACGTCCAGCCCCGCCAGCACCGTCGTTAGGCCAAGCGCAAGGCCTTAACCTCCGGCTTTGAAAGGAAAATACATGGTCACGACTGCTGTTTCCCCTGTGTCTACATCCCCAGCGTCAACCAGCGTTTCGGCGCAAGACGCGGCCAAGATTTCTACCGATTACACCACCTTTCTCAAGATGATGACGACGCAACTGCAAAACCAAGACCCAATGAATCCCACCGATTCTTCGGCCTTTGCGGTGCAGCTGGCAACCTTTTCGGGCGTCGAACAACAGGTCAAGACCAACGAATTGCTTGCCAGTCTTGGCAGCCAGTTCGGGGTTTTGGGCATGGCGCAGCTTGCAGGTTGGGTCGGGCAAGAGGCGCGCTCGGCGGCACCCGTCTATATGAACGCCAAGCCGGTAACGATCAGCTATGCCGCAGATCCGCTCGCCGATCGAGCGGTTCTGGTTGCAACCGATGCCAATGGCAATACCGTTGGACGCGAAGATGTTCCATTAAAGGATACTTCTTATCAATGGCTTGGCGCAGGTATCGCGGGCAATCCTTTGCCAACAGGCACCTATAGGCTTCACCTTGAAAGCTACCGCGAGGGGCAGATCATCAAGGCTGACGGTCAGGTAGAATCCTACGCGCCAATTCTGGAAGCTCGCGGCGGCAGTGGCGGCAAGACCACCTTGATTCTGCAAGGCGGGGTCGAGGTTGCCTCTACGGATGTGACAGCGTTAAGGGTGCCGTGATTACAGCAGCTTGCCCAACCAAATCCCCAGCGCGAAGACCAGCACTACCGCCGCGACACCGCGCGCGCCAAACAAGCGCGGCTGGGTATCAACGGTCAAAGGTGGGGCCGCCTGCGCGATCAACAGCGATTCCATCATTCGTGGCAGTCGCGGGCCAAAACGGCCCAAGACGCGCGCCGTCTGCGCCAAATCACGGATCAGGGCCAAGGGTCCAACATTGCGGCTGACATAGGATTCGACAACCGGCTTGGCGACTTGCCAGATGTTGATATGCGGATCCAAGCCGCGCGCCACGCCTTCGACGACAACCATCGTGCGCTGCAACAAAATCAGCTCGGTGCGGGTTTCCATGCCGAATCTCTCTGTGACTTCAAACAGATAGGACAGCAGCCGCGCCATCGAGACCTGCGTTGCATCCAGCCCGAAAATCGGTTCACCCACCGCCCGCAAGGCGCGGGCAAATTCGTCAATGTCACGATCGGGGGGCACATAGCCCGCCTCGAAATGCACCTCGGCGACACGGCGGTAATCCTTGCCGATAAAGCCCATCAGAATCTCGGCATAGACCCGGCGGGTGTATTCGTCGATTCGCCCCATGATGCCGAAATCATAGGCAATCAAATCGCCATTTGCCGCGACCTTCAGGTTGCCTTGGTGCATATCGCCGTGAAAAAACCCATCGCGCAGCGCATGGCTGAGGAACAGTTGCAACACCCGCGCGGCCAAGGCCTGACGATCGACCCCCGCCGCATCCAAGGCGGCGTTATCGGCAAGGTTGATCCCCTCGGCCCAATCCAGCGTCATCACAGATCGCCCAGACAGCGTCCAAATCACCCGCGGCACCTGAAAGCCCGCGTCGGATTTGGTATTATCGGCAAATTCCGACGCCGCAGAGCTTTCAAGCCGCAGATCCAACTCGCCTTTCACCACGCCGTCGAAATGCGTGATCACATCCATTGGCCGCAGGCGGCGCGAGGCGGGCGACAGAAATTCAATCGCGCGGGCGGCGAAATAAAACGCGTCGACATCCTTGCGAAAGGCCCGCTCGATGCCCGGACGCAGCACCTTCACCGCAACATCGCGGCCATTTTCAGCCAAAGTCGCGCGATGCACCTGCGCAATCGACGCGGCGGCAACCGGTTCGGAAAAGCTGGAAAACGCCGCATCCACCGGCAGGCGCAATTCTTCGGCCACCATGGCTTTTGCCACAGCCGTCGAAAATGGCGGCAGCTGGTCTTGCAGGTATTTCAGCTGCTGCGCCAATTCCGCGCCAACGATATCTGGGCGTGTCGAAAGCACTTGGCCAAATTTGATATAGGCCGGGCCAAGGGCGGTCAGCGCGCGCGTCACCGGCGGCAAAGCAGGGTCACCGCGCAGGCCCAACCACTTAAAAGGCCAGCCCAAAAGCCGTGCGGCAAAGCGCAGGCGCGGCGGCACTTCCATCGCCTCTAGCGCAAGCGCCATCGCACCCGTGCGCTCGAATGTGGCGCCGGTGCGGATCAGCCGCCAAATATTATGGGGGCCCCTCACAGTTTCCAGCCCGAATGCAGCGCGGCGATCCCCATTGTCAGATTGCGATATTTCACCAGATCAAAGCCCGCCATGCGGATCATGCTGGCAAAGGTCTCTTGGTCTGGAAACTTGCGGATCGATTCGACCAGATACTGATAGGACTCGCGGTCCCCCGCCACGACCTGCCCCATCGCCGGAATGACGTTAAAGCTGTATTTGTCATAGACCCATTGCGCCAAGTCGTTGGGAATGCGCGAAAACTCCAGCACCATCAGCCGTCCGCCGGGGCGCAGCACGCGGTAGGCTTCGCGCAGCGCGTCTTGCACCCGTGTCACATTCCGGATGCCAAAGGAAATGGTGTAGACGTCAAAGCTGTTGTCGGCAAAGGGCAGCGCCATCGCATCGCCAACCACCCAGTCCAACCGCTCGGCCATCTGGCCCGCTTCGGCACGTTGGCGGCCCGAGATCAGCATCGATTCCGTCATATCCAGCACGACCGCTTGCGACTCGGCCGCGCGGGTCAAAAAGCGAAAGGCCACATCGCCGGTGCCCCCCGCCACATCCAGAAGACGCTGACCGGCGCGGGGTGCCAGCCAATCCATCATCGCGTCTTTCCAAAGCCTATGCATGCCGCCCGACATCAGATCGTTCATAATGTCGTATTTGCTGGCCACATTGGTAAAGACCCCATGCACCATGCCGGCCTTATCGGCCTCTGGCACGGTCTGAAATCCGAAATGGGTGGTATTTTCTTCGGTCATCGGGCTTGTCGTCCTGTCTTTGCGCCCCTCTATATAGTCTGCTATCGGTTCCGCCTCAATGCGCCGATCTGTCCAAGGGGCCATATGCCTGAATTACCCGAAGTTGAAACCGTCCGCCGTGGTCTTTTGCCTGCAATGGAAGGGCGTTTGATTGAACGCGCCGAGGTCAATCGGCCTGATCTGCGCTGGCCTTTGCCAGAGCGGATGGCCGAACGGCTGACCGGCGCGCGGGTGATCACGCTGCGGCGGCGGTCGAAATATATTCTTGCCGACCTTTCAACCGGCGAGACCTTGCTTATTCATTTAGGCATGTCGGGGCGGATGCTGGTTTCGGGCATCCGCTTGGGCGATTTCGTTTTTGAACATGCGGCGCCTGAAAAGCACGATCATGTGGTGCTGCATCTGGAAGGCGGTGCGCGGGTGACCTTTAACGATGCGCGGCGTTTTGGCGCGATGGATCTTTTGCCCACCGCGACGGCCGAGGCACATCCGCTGTTGGCGCAGATCGGGCCCGAGCCTTTGGGCAATGCTTTCAACGAAGGCTATCTGGCCGCGCGGCTGGCGGGGCGCAACACGCCGATCAAATCGGCGCTGCTTGATCAGCATCTGGTCGCGGGTCTGGGCAATATCTACGTCTGCGAGGTGCTGTTTCGCGCTGGCCTCGCACCAACCCGCCGCGCCGGTGATATCAAAGATGCCGCAGCCCTTGTGCCGATCATCCGCGAGGTTTTGACCGAGGCGATCGAGGCTGGCGGATCATCTTTGCGCGATTATCGCCAGACCGACGGCGCCTTGGGCTATTTTCAAAAGGCCTTTGCCGTCTATGGTCGCGAAGGCGCGCCCTGCGTCACCTGTGCCACCCCGATTGCCCGCATCACCCAATCGGGAAGGTCGTCGTTTTACTGCCCCCGCTGCCAAACCTAACCCTGTCCTGCAAAGGAAACCGCATGTACGCAACAATTTTGGTCGAGATCAAAGACCACGTCGCCCTTATTCGCCTGAACCGCCCCGAGGCGCTGAACGCGCTGAATGCGCAGATGATGCAGGATCTGGCCGCGGCGCTGCGGGCGGCTGATGCCGATCCTGCCGTGCGCTGCATTGTGCTGACAGGGTCGGAAAAGGCCTTTGCGGCGGGTGCCGATATTAAGGAAATGGCAACCCAAAGCTTTGCCGATATGTTCAGCCGCAACACCTTTGCCGCCGAAGTCGCGGTGATCGAAGCCATTCGCAAACCCATGGTCGCCGCCGTTGCAGGCTTTGCTTTGGGCGGGGGATGCGAGCTTGCGATGATGTGCGATTTCATCCTTGCCGCCGATACCGCGAAATTTGGCCAGCCCGAGATTAACCTTGGCATCATCGCCGGTCTGGGCGGCACGCAGCGGCTGACGCGGCTGGTGGGGGCTGCAAAGTCGATGGAGATGCATCTGACCGGCCGGATGATGGATGCCACCGAGGCCGAACGCGCGGGGCTTGTCAGTCGGGTGATCCCTGCTGCCGATCTGATCGACGAGGCGCTTAAAACCGCAGCCAAAATCGCTGCGAAATCGCAAATCGCGGTGATGGCGGCGAAAGAATCGGTCAACCGCGCCGCCGAGACCACACTGCGCGAAGGCCTGATCTTTGAGCGCCGCCTGTTCCACGCGCTGTTTGCAACCCAAGATCAGGCCGAAGGCATGGCGGCTTTTATCGAAAAGCGGCCGCCAAACTTTCAAGATTGCTAGGAAATCTGTTTCCTTCTGCGAAAACTTGCCTTAAGGGGTGCCCTTACATGCGTGTGGGCCCGCTTTGGCAAGAATCATCCCTTCATCTTTGAGGGGGCCTTGGGGCTTTTGCGCGACAAAATTAAACCGACCCTAAGGATACACAACCATGGCAAATACTGCCCAGTCCAAAAAGCGCGTTCGCCAGACCGAAGCGCGCACCGATGTGAACAAAGCCCGCCGTTCGCGCATCCGCACCTTCCTGCGTAAAGTCGAAGAAGCATTGGCTTCCGGCAACCAAGACGCTGCCGTCTTGGCTTTGAAGAACGCACAGCCAGAACTGGCACGCGGCGTCACCAAAGGCGTTATGCACAAGAACACCGTGTCGCGCAAAATCTCGCGCTTGGCATCGCGCGTCAAAGCGCTGGGCACCCCTGCTGCCTAAGCCGTTAACCGAATCATAAATCATAAGGGCGCAGCTGACCGGCTGCGCCCTTATGCATTTCCAGCCTCAGTTCGGGCCAGAATCGGTCTGGCGCTGCATCAAAGCGTTATGCTTAACAAGTCAGCATACCCTTTTGAGAGTGCGGTTTCGGCGGTATTTTTGCAGAGCAAGTGGCCGATTTACACAGGGCAAAAGATTCTCTGAAACAAACCTCTGTCAAGCAACAAGATCGGTTGCGGCGCGGTAGATCCGCTTGCTAATTTGACCAAGCGATTCAATTTGCCCGTGTGGCAGAGTCGCTGTTTTTGATCATAATGACAGCCCGAAACTGCCAAACAGGCTGAATTTATGTGAAAAATAAGGATGTTAGGCTGTTTTCACTGAAGACTGCTGTTGGGGTAAATGGTGCTGGGCTTCGATCTGCGAGGTCTGGAAAGTCTGTTGTGTGTGACAGTCGCGAAATGGTGCTTGAACATGCAAGGGTGCTGCGCCCTTGTGCTGTGGCCCAAAGTAGTTGCGAAACTTGGACGTAGAAAATTAGAGGTGCCAACAGGGTCAAACCTGAAAAGGCGCTTGGGGACGTTAAGAATGACAAACGAGGCCTGGTGCAGGGTACGCGAGACGCTTGCGACGCGGATCGGTAAAAACAATTACACCAGCTGGATCGAGCCGCTGCACCTGACAGCGCTTGAAGATGGCATTGCGCACTTTGATGTGCCGACAACTTTCTTTGGAGATTGGGTGTCGCGCAATTTCTCGGACCATATCCTTGCCCTGCTGAATGCCGAGGGGCATCCGGTTGGCCGCGCCGAGTTTAGCGTTCCGGCACAGGCCACCGTGCAGATTGCGCCAAAGCCCGTGACGTCAAAGCCCGCACGCGTGACCGCCCGCCGCAACGACGAAGATCTGCCGGGCGCCTCGCTTGATAGCCGCTTTACCTTTGACAGCTTTGTGGTCGGCAAGCCAAACGAGCTGGCCCATGCCGCTGCGCGCCGCGTTGCCGAAGGCGGGCCCGTTACCTTCAACCCGCTGTTTCTTTATGGCGGCGTTGGCTTGGGCAAGACCCACCTGATGCATGCGATTGCGCATGAAATTCAAATCCGTCAGCCGCATCTGCGTGTGCTGTATCTTTCGGCCGAGCAGTTCATGTACCGTTTTGTGCAAGCTTTGCGCGAACGTCAGATCATGGACTTCAAAGAGATTTTCCGCTCGGTTGACGTTCTGATGGTTGATGATGTGCAATTCATCGCAGGCAAGGATTCCACGCAAGAAGAATTCTTTCACACCTTCAACGCGCTGGTGGATCAGAACAAACAGATCGTTATCTCGGCCGACCGCGCTCCGGGTGAGATCAAGGATCTGGAAGATCGGATCAAATCGCGGATGCAATGCGGCTTGGTGGTTGACCTGCATCCGACCGATTATGAACTGCGCTTGGGGATTTTGCAGCAAAAGGCCGAAATCTATATGGCCCAATACAAGGGCCTGCATATTTCTGCCGGGGTGCTAGAGTTTCTGGCGCATCGCATCACCACCAACGTGCGGGTGCTGGAAGGTGCTTTGACCCGCCTGTTTGCCTTTGCGTCTCTGGTTGGTCGGGAAATCACCCTTGATCTGGCGCAAGATTGTCTGGCCGATATTCTGCGCGCTTCGGATCGCAAGCTGACCATCGAAGAGATTCAGCGCAAAGTGGCCGAGCATTACAACATCCGCCTGTCGGATATGATCGGGCCGAAACGTCTGCGCAATATCGCGCGGCCGCGTCAGGTGGCGATGTATTTGGCCAAGCAATTGACGCCGCGCTCGCTTCCCGAAATCGGGCGGCGCTTTGGTGGGCGCGACCATACCACGATCATTCACGGTGTGCGCAAAATCGAAGAGCTGATGACATCTGATTCGCAGCTTAACGACGATTTACAGCTGCTGCGGCGTCTGCTGCAATCGTAAGGTGGTATGGCGGGCTTGACGGGCCGCCTATTCGCCACCAAAGTCCCGAAAAGACTTGTGAACCGGTGGAAATCGGGTAGTTTCGACCTCCCTGTTATGGGGTCGGCAAGGGGAATGAAAATGAAGATCAGCATCGAACGCAGCACCCTTCTTAAGGCGCTGGCACAGGCCCAGTCGGTGGTCGAGCGCCGCAACACCATTCCAATTCTAGCCAATGTGCTGATCGAGGCCGAGGGCGATACCGTATCGTTCCGCGCCACCGATCTCGATATCGAAGTGGTTGATCGCGCCTCTGCCATGGTCGAGCGCGCTGGGGCCACCACGGTTTCGGCGGTGATGCTGCACGAGATCGTACGCAAGCTGCCTGATGGCGCGCTTGTGGCGCTGACCGATGATCCGGCCTCGGGGCGCTTGACCATCGCCGCGGGGCGGTCGAACTTTAACCTTGCCACCTTGCCGAAAGAAGATTTTCCGGTGATGGCAACTTCGGAATATTCCTCGAACTTTTCAGCCCCTGCGCCCGTGCTGCGCCGGTTGTTTGACAAGGCGAAATTTGCGATCTCGACCGAAGAGACCCGCTATTACCTGAACGGCGTTTATATGCATGTCTCGACCGGCGATGTCGGGGCGGTTCTGCGCTGCGTGGCGACCGATGGCCACCGCTTGGCGCGTATTGACGCGCCGCTGCCCGAGGGGGCACAGGGCATGCCAGGCGTGATCGTGCCGCGCAAAACGGTGAACGAGCTGAAAAAGCTGCTGGACGATGACAGCGCCGAGATCGCGGTTTCGGTATCGGAGACGAAAGTGCGCTTTGCCACGCCACAGATCACCCTGACCTCGAAGGTGATCGACGGCACCTTCCCCGATTACACCCGGGTTATTCCGACCGGCAACACCCGCCGCTTGGAAGTGGATGCGACCGAATTTGCCAAGGCGGTTGACCGCGTGGCGACGGTGTCTTCGGAACGCTCGCGCGCGGTGAAACTGAGCTTGGACGAAGACCGGCTGGTGCTGTCGGTCAATGCGCCAGATTCAGGGGCGGCCGAGGAAACGCTTGCGGTGGCCTATTCGGACGAACATCTGGAGATCGGCTTTAACGCGAAATATTTGCTGGAAATTGCCAGCCAGGTTGATCGCGAGAATGCGGTGTTTTTGTTTAACTCTTCGGCCGATCCGACCTTGATGCGCGAAGGCAATGACACCTCGGCGGTCTATGTTGTGATGCCGATGCGCGTCTAAGCCCACGCCGGGGGGCTCGCCCCCCGGACCCCCGAGGATATTTACGCCAAGATGAAAGGGGAAAGCGTGGGCGGCTTGGCCATCACATCGCTGAACCTATCGCATTTTCGCAGCCATCAGGCGGCGAGGATCGAATTTGACGGCCGGCCTGTGGCGATTGTCGGGGCGAATGGGGCTGGCAAGACCAATATTTTGGAAGCGGTTTCGCTGTTGTCACCGGGGCGTGGCATGCGGCGGGCGGCGACGGATGAGATTGCACGGCGGCCGGAAAACATCGGCTGGAAGATTTCTGCAGGCATCCATGGCTTTGGCGCCGCGCATAGCATCGAGACTTGGGCCGAGGCGGGGGAAAGCCGTGCCTTGCGGATTGACGATAAGGCAGCACCTCAATCTGCGTTGGGGCGGATCACAAGGGTGTTGTGGCTGGTGCCCGCGATGGATCGTTTGTGGATTGAGGCGGCCGAGGGGCGGCGGCGGTTTTTGGACCGCATGACGCTGTCTTTTGCGCCTGACCATGCAGAGGCGGTTTTGGCTTATGAAAAAGCCATGCGCGACCGTAACCGATTGTTGAAAGATCAGGTGAGCGATCCGCATTGGTATGCAGCGCTTGAGGCGCAGATGGTGCAGGCGGGGACACAGATTGAGGCCAACCGCCAGCTGGCTTTGGCGCGACTGGCGGCGGCGCAAGAGGGGGCGGAGACGTTGTTTCCGCGGGCGGATCTGGCTTTGACCGGGCCGGAGGGCGAGGCCGCCATGGAGGATCTGGCGCAGGCTCTGGCACAGAACCGGCGCCGCGATATGGCGGCGGGGCGCACCTTGGTGGGGCCGCACCGCGCTGATCTGACGGCGGTCTATGTGGCCAAGGGCGCGCGGGCGGATCAATGTTCGACCGGCGAGCAGAAGGCTTTGTTGATCAGCCTGATCTTGGCCAATGCCCGCGCGCTGGCCGCGGATCTGGGGGCGGCGCCGGTTTTGTTGTTGGATGAGGTGGCAGCCCATCTTGACCCGGCGCGGCGCGCGGCGCTTTATGACGAGCTTTGTGCCTTGGGGGCGCAGGCGCTGATGACGGGCACTGAGGCCTCGCTTTTTGAGCATCTTGGCAAGCGCGCGCAAACCCTTACAGTCGCCGAAAACCACGGCAGTTCGAGGATCACCGCATGACCATCACGCTTCATGAGATTCTGCTTTATGCGGGTGGGTCGGTTTTGTTGTGGATGGTGCCGGGGCCGGTTTGGGTGGCGCTGACGGCGCGGGCCTTGTCGGGCGGTTTTGCAAGCGCTTGGCCCTTGGCGATTGGGGTTGCCTTGGGCGATCTGCTGTGGCCGCTGACTGCGATCTTTGGGCTGACCTGGATCCTGTCGGTCTATGGCGATTTTCTGCATCTGCTGCGGCTTTTGGCGGCGGTGATTTTTGTGGTCATGGGGGTGCTGTTGATCCGCAAACCGGCGGCGGCCCCCAGTGCAGACAGCCGTATGACCAAGCCTGGGATGTGGGCGGGATTTATGGTGGGCGTGGCGGCAGTGATTGGCAACCCAAAGGCGATCTTGTTCTATATGGGTGTTTTGCCAGGGTTTTTCGATCTTAGCCGCGTGCAGGGCTGGGATATTGTTGCGATTTTATTGGTCTCTGCCATCGTGCCGATGCTGGGAAACCTGTGCCTTGCGCTGTTTCTGGATCGGGCGCGACAATTGCTGTCTTCGCCCCGCAGCATCCGCCGGCTTAATCTGGTTTCGGGCACACTGCTGATCGGGGTTGGAGCGGTGATTTCCCTGACTTAACCGCTAAATCTTGTGTCGAAGGCGTGACAATCCCCCTTTGAAACGTTATAAATTCATAGCAATTCAAGGGGTGCAGAGCACATGGCCAATGAGCCCAATAAGCCAGAATCTTATGGCGCCGATTCTATCAAAGTTCTCAGAGGCTTAGAGGCTGTTCGCAAGCGTCCTGGCATGTATATCGGCGATACCGATGATGGCTCGGGTCTGCACCATATGGTTTACGAAGTTGTCGATAACGGCATCGACGAGGCGCTGGCGGGCCATGCAACGGCAGTAAATGTGAAAATTCACGCCGACAGCTCGGTTTCGGTGCGTGACAACGGTCGCGGCATCCCTGTCGACATCCACAAGGAAGAGGGCGTCTCGGCGGCAGAAGTCATCATGACCCAGCTGCATGCCGGCGGTAAGTTCAACAACACCGATGATTCCGGCAATGCCTATAAGGTTTCGGGCGGTTTGCACGGCGTGGGTGTTTCGGTTGTGAACGCCTTGTCGGAATGGCTGGAGCTGACGGTTTGGCGCAACGACATCGAATATAACGCGCGTTTTGAGCATGGCGAATGCGTCACCCATGTGCATGAGGTTGGCCCTGCCCCGGGCCAGCGCGGTACCCAAGTGCGCTTTCTTGCCTCGGCTAAGACCAACCATGCTGAAGGCACCTTCTCGAACCTAGAGTTCAGCTTTAAGACGCTGGAAAACCGCCTGCGCGAATTGGCGTTTTTGAACTCGGGTGTGCGGATCATCGTGGAAGACGAACGCCCCGCTGAGCCCCTGCGGACCGAGCTGTTCTACGAGGGCGGCGTGCGCGAATATGTGAAATATATCGACCGCTCGAAAACCTCGATCATGGCAGAGCCGATCTATATGATCGGCGAGCGCAACGGCATCACCGTTGAAGTCGCGATGTGGTGGAACGACAGCTACAATGAAATGGTGCTGCCCTTTACCAACAATATCCCGCAGCGCGACGGCGGCACCCACCTTGCGGGCATGCGCGGTGCGCTGACCCGCACGATCAACGCCTATGCGCAGTCTTCGGGCATTGCGAAGAAAGAAAAGGTCGATTTCACCGGCGACGATGCACGCGAAGGTCTGACCTGCGTGTTGTCGGTCAAAGTGCCGGACCCGAAATTCTCGTCCCAGACCAAAGACAAGCTGGTGTCTTCCGAAGTGCGCCCGGCGGTTGAAAATCTGGTGAACGAAAAGCTGTCGGAATGGTTTGAAGAAAACCCCGCCAATGCCAAGATCATCGTCGGCAAGATCGTTGAGGCCGCCTTGGCCCGCGAAGCCGCACGTAAGGCGCGCGAATTGACGCGGCGCAAATCGGCGCTGGATGTGTCGAACCTGCCCGGAAAGCTGGCTGATTGTCAGGAAAAAGATGCCTCCAAGGCCGAGCTTTTCCTGGTCGAGGGCGATTCGGCTGGTGGATCGGCGAAACAGGGGCGCTCGCGGTCAAACCAAGCGGTGCTGCCGCTGCGGGGTAAGATCCTGAACGTCGAGCGCGCGCGCTTTGACCGGATGCTGGCCAGCCAAGAGATCGGCACGCTGATCACGGCAATGGGCACCGGCATTGGTCGCGACGAGTTCAATCTGGCCAAGCTGCGCTATCACAAGATCATCATCATGACCGATGCTGACGTTGACGGCGCGCATATTCGCACCCTGCTGTTGACCTTTTTCTTCCGGCAAATGCCGCAGCTGATCGAGGCGGGCTTTCTTTATATCGCGCAGCCGCCGCTTTATAAGGTCGCGCGTGGCAAGTCCGAGGTTTACCTGAAAGACCAAGCTGCCTTGGAAGATTACCTGATCGAGATGGGCGTAGACGGCGCCGTTCTGCGTCTGCCGACGGGTGAGGAAATCGCCGGCGCCGATCTGGCGCGGGTGGTGGAAGGCGCGCGGCAGTTCCGCCGCATTCTGGATGCTTTCCCAACGCATTATCCACGCGGCATTCTGGAACAGGCAGCCCTTGCCGGTGCCTTTGACGCCGAAAGTCTGGGTGGGGATTTGCAGGGCGTTGCCGATACCGTGGCCAAGCGTCTGAACCTGATCGCTGCCGAATACGAAAAAGGCTGGACAGGCCGCATCACCCAAGATCACGGCATCCGCCTGTCGCGGGTGCTGCGCGGTGTCGAGGAATTGCGCACGCTGGACGGTGCTGTGCTACGCTCGGGCGAGGCGCGGCGTTTGGCAGCCGTGTCCAAGGACACCCGCGGCCATTACCGCGACCCTGCCCGCCTGATCCGCAAAGACCGCGAACAGATGGTACATGGCCCGATCGAGTTGTTGAAATCGGTGCTGGCCGAGGGCGAAAAAGGCCTGTCGCTGCAACGCTATAAAGGTTTGGGCGAGATGAACCCCGAACAGCTGTGGGAAACCACGCTTGACCCCGAGGCGCGCACCCTGCTTCAGGTGAAAATCGACGATCTGGCCGAGGCCGACGACATCTTCACCAAACTGATGGGCGATGTGGTGGAACCCCGCCGCGAGTTCATTCAAGCCAATGCGCTTTCAGTGGAACATCTGGACGCCTAAGATCTGCATCGACGATTTGCACACTTTGGGCGCATCGCACAGACAGCTGCGATGCGCCCAAAGCGTTGCTTTCTTGGGCAAGACATTCGCCAAGATTCTGCTCTATACAGCAAGCCGTTGACAGGGACGCGCGGGCAGTGGAGAGCTTGCGCGTCGCAGACAGGAGCCCATATGCGCGCGTTGATGAGAACCCATGCGGCGCTGCTCTGTGTCGGCGTTTTAACCTTTATTTTGATGGGCGCGGGGCAGTCGCTCTATGGGCCTGCCTTGCCGGTCTATGCCCGCGCTTATGACATCGGTTTGGGCACGGCGGGGCTCTTGGTTTCGGCACATTGGATCGGCTGCGCCTTTGGCGTTGGCGCGATGTTTGTCTGGGGGCGTTTTGTGACGCCGCGTGTGGTCGTGGTGCTGATGGCGCTGGGGGCAGCGCTTTTGGCCACTGGCGCGGGTTGGAGCGTGGCGCTGCTGGGCGGGCTGGTGTTTGGCGCAGGTTACGGTGCTGCAACGGTGGTGTTTAATCCGCGGATGCTGCGGGCCTTTGGGCCGCGTGGGCCTGCGATGGTTAGCCTGTTGAATGCAACCTTTGGCATTGGCGCGATTGGCGCGCCCTTGGTGTTTGTGGCGCTGGGCAATGATCCGGTGCTGGCCTTTGCGGTTTGTGCCGCACTTGCCGCCGCTTTGGCCTTGGCGGCTGGGGCTGCGGGCGGGGCAGAGGCGGTCAGCGCAAGCCAAGGCGCAACCGCTTTCAAACCACATTGGCCGATGCTGGGTTTTGCGCTGATCGCGATTGGCATCGAGGCCAGCGTGATCGGGCTTGGCCCTGCTGCGCTGATCAAGGCGGGCGAGAGCGAAACCCATGCAGCGCAATGGCTTTCAGCGTTTTTTCTGGCCTTTCTGGCGGCGCGGGTCAGTTTAAGTTTTGTGGCGCATGTGTTGCCGTCTTTCACCCTGTTCACGCTGGCAATGGCGGGGGCAAGCCTGTCTTGCCTTGGCGCGGCGGCATTGGCTGCGGGGCCTTGTTTTGTGGCGCTGGGCTTTTTTGCGGGGATGTTTTTCCCAACCGGATATGTCACCGCCAGCCATAAGATGGGCGATCACCCTTGGGTGGCGCCTGCGATCATCTCGGCGGGTTTGGCGGGGGGTATTGCGCTGCCGCTTCTGGTCGCGCCCTTTCTGGTGGCCTTGGGTGCGCATGGTTTTTTTTGGCTGGGGAGCGCTGTGACAGCGGCGCTGACGCTGCTGGCGCTGGCCAATCTGCGGGCGATGAACCGCTAGGCCTGCGGAAGCAGGGGGTGGCGCTGGCCGTCTTTGAGATGAAACACCTGCCGGCCTTCCAGCACCACCACCGAAAGCGGGCCGCCGTAGGCCGCACTCGAGTCGATGTTCAGCCGATTGCCATAATGGGTGGGCGCATCGATGGCGGTGTGGCCATGCACGATCAAGGCGCCGTGATCGCGGGTATCATCCAGAAAGTCGTGACGAATCCAGGTCAGATCGTCTTCGGTCTGATCGGCAAAGGCGACGCCGGGGCGGATGCCTGCGTGGCAAAACAACACCTCGCCGCGCTGAAAGCTGGTGGGCAGAGCGTGCAGAAAATCGCGATGCGCTTGCGGTACGGCAGCGATGGCGTCGCGGTGGACCGGGGCAATCGGACGGTCAGAGGCGTTTTGCACCCCATATGAGGCCAGCGTCGCGCCGCCGCCAATGCGCGGATGCAGATAGCTGAGATCACTGCGCAGGCGCGGGTCTTGCGCCGCTGGGTCGGTGAGAAACAGGCTGAACAGCCGGTCGTGGTTGCCTTTGAGCACCACCCAATCTTGGCCCGCGGCAATGCCCTGTGACAGATAGTCGATCACGCCGCGGCTGTTGGCACCGCGATCGACCAGATCGCCGATATGCACCACGGGGGCGGGGCCGTGTTGGGCGATATCAGCCGCGATCCAAGCGTGGACCTGCTGCAAGAGATCAAGATGGCCGTGGATATCACCGATGGCATAGGTTCTCATGGCTTTGGCCTTTATGCAAAGCGCGGGGGGCTTCACGCCCCCCGCACCCCCCGTGGGATATTTACGCCAAGATGAAAGTGCAAGTGACGTTTAGGCGACGTCGAATTGCAGCGCCTTGACCGATTGGAACATGCCGGTGGATTCCAGCGTGTCGATGACTTTGGTGTCAAGCGCTTGATCAAGGTAGAGGATGGCGATGGCGTCTTGGCCGACGCCCGAGCGGCCGAGGGTAAAGTTGGCGATGTTGACGCCGTTTTTGCCCATGGTCATGCCCAAGAGGCCGATGATGCCGGGGACGTCTTCGTTGGTGGTATAGAGCATATGTTCGCCGATTTCGGCGTCGATATTGATGCCCTTGATCTGGATGAAGCGGGGTTTTTCATCCGAGAAACAGGTGCCGGCGACCGAGCGCTCGCGTTGATCGGTGACCATGGTGACTTTGATATAGGCGTCGAAGGTGCCGGTTTTATCTTGGCGGGTGGTCGAGATTTGGATGCCTTTGTCTTTGGCCACGATCGGGGCTGAGACCAGATTTACATCTGGGTTTTGGGTTTTCAGCACGCCCGCGATCACCGCAGAGTTGAGGGCTGCAAGGTTCATCTCGGCGACCGAGCCATCGTAGAGGATGTTGATGGCCTTGATCGGCTCTTCGGTCATTTGGCCGATGAAGGCGCCCAGATGGCTGGCGAGTTTGATCCAAGGCCCCATCACGGCGGCTTCTTCGGCGGTGACATTGGGCATGTTCAGCGCGTTTTGCACAGCGCCCGTCAGCAGATAATCGGACATTTGTTCGGCCACTTGCAGGGCGACGTTTTCCTGCGCTTCGGTGGTGGCAGCGCCAAGGTGTGGGGTGCAGACCACATTGGGCAGGTTGAACAGCGGGTTTTCGGTGGCGGGTTCGACTTCGAACACATCCAGAGCGGCGGCTGCGACATGGCCCGAGGTCAGGGCGGCGGCCAAGGCTTTTTCGTCGATCAGACCGCCACGGGCGCAGTTGATGATGCGCACGCCCTTTTTGGTTTTGGCGATGTTTTCGGCCGAAAGGATATTGCGGGTCTTATCGGTCAGCGGCACATGCAGGGTGATGAAATCGGCGCGCGCCAGCAGCTCGTCAAGCTCGACCTTGGTGACGCCAAGGGTTTTTGCCCGCTCTTCCGACAAGAAGGGGTCATAGGCCACGACCTTCATATGCAGACCGATGGCACGATCACAGACGATGCCGCCGATATTGCCAGCGCCGATCACGCCGAGGGTTTTGTTGTAAAGCTCAACCCCCATGAATTTCGACTTTTCCCATTTGCCGGCATGGGTGGAGGCATTGGCTTCGGGCAGTTGGCGGGCGGCGGCGAACATCATGGCGATGGCATGTTCGGCGGTGGTGATCGAGTTGCCGAACGGCGTGTTCATCACGATCACGCCTTTTTTCGAGGCCGCTGGAATGTCGACGTTATCGACGCCGATACCAGCGCGGCCGATCACTTTCAGGCGGGTCGCGGCGGCCAGCAGTTTTTCGGTGGCTTTGGTGGCCGAACGGATGGCAAGACCGTCATATTGGTCGATGATCGCGGCCAGCGCGTCTTTGTCTTTGCCAAGCTTGGGCATGTAATCGACCTCGACGCCCCGGTCGCGGAAGATTTGAACGGCGGTTTCAGAAAGTTCGTCGGAAACAAGAACGCGAGGAGCCATGAGACTATCCTTTGAAATGGGGGAGAGGTGGCGGGGATGGCCCGCCTGATGGGTTGGAAGGATCGGGGGCTGCCCCCGACCGATCATTTAAGCTTGGGCTGCGATCTCAGCCTGAAACGCATGCGCGAGCCAAGGCATCAGCGCCGCCACATCGGCGGTTTCCACCGTCGAGCCGCACCAGATCCGCAGGCCCGCAGGCGCGTCGCGATAGGCGCCGATGTCATAGGCGACCTCGGCCTTTTCCAGCCGCTTGGCGACGGCCTTGGCAAAAGCTGCGCCGTCTTTGATGCGGGGATCGTTGAACTTAAGGCAAACGCTGGTGGTCGAGGCGATTTCAGCCGTCTCGGCCAGATTTTGCAGCCATGGGTTCTGCGCGCAGAAATCCCAGACCACTTGCGCATTGGCGGTGGCGCGGTCGACCAGACCCTGAAGCCCGCCCACCGATTTCGCCCATTTCAGCGAGACCAGATAATCTTCAACCGCCAGCATCGACGGCGTGTTGATGGTTTCGCCAACAAAAATCCCCTCGATCAGCTTGCCCTTCGAGGTCATGCGGAAAATCTTTGGCAGCGGCCAAGCGGGGGTATAGGTTTCCAGCCGCTCGACAGCGCGCGGCGACAGGATGATCATGCCATGCGCCCCTTCACCGCCCAGCACTTTTTGCCAAGAGAAAGTGGTGACATCCAGCTTCGACCAATCAAGCTGCATCGCGAAGGCCGCCGAGGTGGCGTCGCAGATGGTCAGGCCTTGGCGATCGGCGGGGATCAGGTCGGCGTTCGGCAGGCGGCAGCCCGAGGTGGTGCCGTTCCAGGTGAACACAACGTCAGAATTGAAATCTACGGTCGCAAGATCGACGATCTGACCATAGGGGGCGATTTTCACTTTCGCGTCCAGCTTCAGCTGTTTGACGACATCGGTGACCCAGCCTTCGCCAAAGCTTTCCCAAGCCAGCATCTCGACCGGACGCGCGCCCAAAAGCGACCACATCGCCATTTCGACAGCGCCGGTGTCCGAACCCGGCACGATGCCGATGCGGTAATCATCGGGCAGGCCCAGAATTTCGCGGGTCAGGTCAATGGCTTCGCGCAGCTTGGCCTTGCCAACGGTTGCGCGGTGCGAGCGGCCCAAGGGCGCATCGCCAAGCATATCAAGGGTGTAATGGGGGATTTTGGCGCAGGGGCCGGACGAAAAACGTGGATTCGCCGGGCGCGTTGCCGGAGCGGATAGATCAGCCATAGTATCCTCACAGATATTTGCCCTTCGTTGGGGAAGGGTGTCCCACTGCGGGGGTTACGCTTGGATCGCGGCTGGCACAAGCCGGAAAAGCGCGGTATTGCGGCGCATCGCGTGCGATTTGCGACGCATGCCTCCACTATCGGAAACTTGCCCATGTTTATTGCCACATTACTGACCAACCCCGCCCGCCCTGTGCTTGACCGTGTCACAGTGGAAAGCCTGCGCAATGCTTGGGGCGGCGGCGATGCGCTGTGGCTCGACCCCGGCGTGGCAGCAGAATTTCCGCTGCAGGCGATGCCTGCGAATCGTTGGGATGTCTGGCAGGGTCTGCAGGGCATCGGCGTGGATCTGGCGATCCAAGCCGCAGCGGGGCGGCGCAAACAGTTGCTGATCGCCGATATGGACAGCACGATGATCCAACAGGAATGCATCGACGAGCTGGCCGATGAAGCAGGCGTTGGCGCGCGTGTAGCAGGGATCACTGCGCGGGCGATGAACGGCGAGCTGGATTTCGAGGAGGCGCTGCGCGAACGGGTCGGCCTGCTGAAAGGCCTGCCCGAGGCGGTGATAGCAACCGTCATTCGCGACCGCATCACGCTGATGCCGGGGGGCAAGACCTTGGTCGCGACGATGAAGGCCAATGGCGGCACCGCAGCGCTGGTTTCGGGCGGCTTTACCGCCTTTACCGCGGCGATTGCGGCGGTCTTGGGCTTTGACGAAAACCGCGCCAATACTTTGCAGATTGAGGCAGGCGTTCTGACCGGCACCGTGGCCACGCCGATCTTGGGGCGGGCGGCCAAGGTGCAGGCCTTGCAAGAGATCTCGGCCCGCTTGGGGATCACCCCGGATCAGGCGATTGCGGTGGGCGATGGTGCCAATGATCTGGGCATGTTGGGGCTGGCAGGTGCGGGGGTGGCGCTGCATGCCAAGCCCAGCGTGCAGGCCGAATGCGATCTGCGAATCAACCACGGCGATCTGACAGCGCTTTTATATCTGCAAGGCTATGCGCGCGAAGCCTTCGTCGCCTAATGCGCTGGTTTATCTTGGCGAAATAGGCTTTGTGATCTTGGCGTCTGCTGCGCGACAGATCAGACCGCCTGCCCCTTTCTTTGGAGAGCTGCAATGTTCGAAATTGCCACCCATCTTGTTGTGCTTTTGGTCTGTGCGGCGTTTTTGGCGGGCTTTGTCGATGCCATTGCGGGTGGTGGTGGCCTGATCACGGTTCCGGTGCTGCTGCTGGCGGGGGCCTCGCCGATCGAGGCTTTGGCGACCAATAAACTGCAAGGCAGTTTTGGCGCGGCGACAGCCGTGGTCAGCTATGCCCGCGCGGGCCATGTGAAACCCTTGCAACAATTGGGCATGGCGGCGGTGGCGGGGCTGGCGGGGGCGGGGGGCGCGATGGTGGCGCATCTGATGCCCGCCGATACCTTGCGCATCATCATGCCGGTGGTGCTGGTGGCGGTGGCGCTGTTCTTCGCCCTGAAACCCGGATTGACCGATGCCGACCGCATTCAGCGGATCAAACCGGCGGTTTTCACCTTTACCGCCGTGCCGATGGTTGCGGCCTATGACGGCTTTTTCGGCCCCGGTGCTGGCAGCTTTTATATGCTGGGCTTTGTCATGCTGGCGGGCTTTGGCGTGTTGAAAGCCACCGCCCATACCAAGATGCTGAACTTTGCCTCGAACTTTGGCAGCCTTTTGGTCTTTGCCGCAGGCGGCGGTATTTGGTGGGGCGTTGGCCTTGCGATGGCAGCCGCGCAGATCGCAGGTGCGTCCTTGGGCGCGAAACTTGCGATGCGGATCGGGGCGCGGCTGATCAAACCGCTGCTGGTGGTCACCTCGACCGCGCTGGCGCTGCGATTGCTGTGGCAGGTCTGGGGCTAGGCCTCTTCGCCCCAATCCGCGCCCTGCATCTCGCGCAGACGCGAAGCGGTGCGTTCGAATTCAAAGCTGCCGGTGCCTTCAGAGTAAAGCCGTTCCGGCTCGTCAGCGGCCGAGATGATCAGCCGGGTTTTCGCCTCGTATAAGGCGTCGATCAGCGTCACAAAGCGCTTGGCCTCGTTGTAATTGCTGGCAGAAAGCTGCGGCACATCTTCCAAGATCAGCACCCGCACCGCTGCCGCAATCGCCAGAAAATCGGCAGGGCCAAGCGGTTTGGCGCAAAGATCCCAAAAGCTGGCGCGGCCGATGCCATTGGCAAAGCGCGGCAGTTCCGTGCTGCGGTTGTTGACGGTCAGGCGCAACGGCGTGCCGGCGGCATTGCCGGTCAGGTCAGACCAGATCGCGCTGATCGCCGCGCGCGCCGTGCCTGCGGGGTGAAAATAGGTTTGCGCGCCGGTCAGACGGTGCTGGCGATAATCTTCGCGGCTCTCAATCTCGACCACATTCAGCCGATCATTCAGCACCGCAATAAACGGCAGGAACAGCGCCCGGTTCAGGCCGTTCTTGTACAAATCTTCCGGTGGCCGGTTTGAGGTGACAACAATCACAACCCCCGCCGCCAATAGCTTTTCAAACAGCCGCCCAACGATCATCGCATCGGTGATATCGGTGATCTGCATCTCGTCAAAGGCCAGCAGCCGCAGATCGCGGGTCAGGGCCGCAGCCACAGGCGCAAGCGCATCGTCCACACCGGTTTGGCGCGCCACATGCAGGGCGTGGTGCAGTTCTTGCATAAAGGCATGGAAATGCACGCGGCGTTTCTGAGTGATCTCGGTCTGCTGAAAGAACAGATCCATCAGCATCGACTTGCCCCGCCCGACCCCGCCCCAAAGGTAAAGCCCCTTTGGCGGCACAACCGGCTTGGCAAACAGGCCCGCAAACAGACCAACCTTGCGCGCCGCGTTTTGTTCAAGCCAAAGCCGCAAACCTTCCAGCGCAGGCAAAAGCGCGCGCTGGCCTGCGTCGGGGCGCAGGGCTCCGGCAGCGGTTTGGGCGTCGTAATGCTCGGTCAATGTCATTCGCATACTGTTGTATACCGCGCGGCAAGGCTTGGGGAAAGGGCTCTGACGGGTTAAACACAATAGACTTGGCCAGCAGGCAAGCGCATAATTGCGCCATGCCCGCGCTGTGCCGAGAGTGTCTGACCCAATTTGATGCCGGAACGCGCTGCCCCAAGTGCCGCTCGCCGCGGGTGATGTCGCATCCCGAGCTTTGGGATCTCAGCATCGCGCATATGGATTGCGACGCCTTCTATGCCAGCGTGGAAAAGCGCGACAATCCTGATCTGCGCGACAAGGCGGTGATCGTTGGCGGTGGCACGCGGGGCGTGGTCTCGACCTGTTGTTATTTGGCGCGCATTCATGGCGTGCGCTCGGCGATGCCGATGTTTCAGGCGCTGCGGCTTTGCCCGCAAGCGGTGGTCGTGAAACCAAGGATGAGCGTTTATGTCGAGGTCAGCCGTGCCATTCGCGCGCTGATGGAGGTGCTGACCCCCGCGATTGAACCCTTGTCGCTGGACGAGGCGTTTTTGGATCTGACCGGCACCGCCCGCCTGCACGGCGCGCCGCCTGCGGTGATGTTGGCGCGGTTGGTGCGGGATATGGAGACCGATCTGGGCGTGTCAGGTTCGGTCGGGCTGTCGCATAATAAGTTTCTGGCCAAAATCGCCTCGGACCTCGACAAGCCACGCGGGTTTTCGGTGATTGGTCGCGCCGAGACCGAGGCGTTTTTGCGCCCAAAACCGGTGCGGATCATTTGGGGCGTCGGCACGGCGGCGCAAGCAAGCCTAGAGGCTGCGGGCATTCGCACCATCGCAGACCTGCTGCGCTGGGATCGTGTTGATCTGACCGCGCGCTTTGGCAGCATGGGCGACAGGCTTTGGCATCTGGCGCGGGGCCTGGACACGCGGCGGGTGATGCGGGATGAAAAGCTGAAGTCGATCAGCAAGGAAACCACGTTTTTCGAAGACACCTCGGACGCCGAGCTTTTGGACGGCCATCTGTGGCGCTTGGCCGAACAGGTTGCCGACCGCGCCAAGGCCAAGGGGCTGGCGGGGCGAACGGTCACGCTGAAGCTTAAGCGCTCGGATTTCCAACTGATCAGCCGTCGCCATAGCCTGACCGACCCGACGCAGCTGACCGACCGCATCTATCGCGCCGCCAAGGCGATGTTCGATCAAGCCAAGGTCAAAGCGCCGTTTCGGCTGATCGGGGTCGGCATCTCGGATCTGGCGGGCGAAGATCAGGCCGATCTGGACCGCGATCTGCTGGACCCACAGGCCGGCCAACGCGCAGCGGCAGAGCGGGCAACCGATGCGATTCGCGCAAGGTTCGGCAAGGATGCGATCCTGAAAGGCCGCGCGCTGCGCTGATTATTCGGCGGCCAGTTGCAGCGCCTGCCCTGTCACCCCGGCCATCACCCCGTTGATCAGCGCGCGAAACGCCTGAAAATCGGCGCGCGGGGTCAGGCTGGCTTCGTGCATATAAAGGCTGCGATCAATCTCGACCTGAATGGCGTGACGGCCCGCACTGGGGCGGCCATAGCTTTGGGTGACAAAGGCCCCGGCAAAGGGGGTGTTGCGCGCCACCCGCAGACCGGCTGCTACAAAAGCGGCCTCGACCCTGTCCATCACCTCCCGATTGGCAGAGGCACCGAATCGGTCGCCCAAAACGACCTCGGGACAGGCTTTACCCAAACGCGCGTGGCCCTCGATCGCCTCATGTGGCATCGAATGGCAATCAATCAGCGTCGCTTCACCAAAGCGGGCATGGGTATCATCCATCAGCTGACGCAAGGCGCGGTGATAGGGATGCCAAAACCGCGCAATCCGCGCCTCTGCCTCGGCCAGCGACAGCTTGCCACGATAAATCTGCCGACCGCCCGCCACAACGCGGGGAATCACCCCCAGCCCCGAAGAAACCCGCGGATTATGCGCCATGCGCGCCACCCCCGTGATCAGCGCAGGGTCCAATTCATCTGGCGCACGGTTTAAATCCAGATAGGCGCGCGGCACATCAGCCAAAAGCAACGGCGCGCCGAACAGGGGCGCATCGGCAAAAAGCTGATCGACAAAAGCGTCTTCCGAGGTGCGGATCAGATCGGCACTTAGCACCGACTGCTCAAGAAACGCAGGCGTATAGGCCCGCCCCGAATGCGGCGAGGCGAAAACAAAGGCGCTGCTTTGCCGCATGGGCGAAAGGATACGAAATACGTCAGACACGCCACACTCCTGTTCCTTTTCAATATAACGACAAAAAATCACTTACCGAAACCCCTTGAACAGCCCAGCGACTCTGTTTATAGCCCAGCCATCCGACGCGGTTCCGCCCGCGTCCTTTTCTTTAGGGCGCGCGGAATGGCAAGGTTTGTGGGCGGTTAGCTCAGCGGTAGAGCACTACGTTGACATCGTAGTGGCCACTGGTTCGATCCCAGTACCGCCCACCATTCATCGTCTTCGCAAGAAGACACAGATTTTAACTGGCGCGAAGACGCGCCGCGACAAGGGAGACAGCCATGAAGGTTGCAAACTCGCTCCGCTCGCTGAAGTCGCGTCACCGCGATTGCCAGGTCGTGCGCCGTAAAGGCCGCGTCTATGTAATCAACAAGACGCAAAAACGCTATAAGGCCCGTCAGGGTTGATTAGCTGTCAGCACGCGAAAGAATAGGCCGCCAAGAGCAATCTTCGGCGGCTTTTTCATGTCTTAGAGGATTCAATGCACCCCAACCCAGCCTTTCGCAGCGAAGATGAGGCCGCAAACCTGAAGTTTGCCGCCGAGCGTGGCTTTGGCATGCTGACCGCAGGCGGGGCCGAGGGGCCCTTGGCTGCGCATGTGCCGTTTTTGCTGGAAACCGGCCACGCCGATCTGCATCTGGCGCGGTCCAACGCCTTGGGACGGGCGGTGATGGCGGCGGGGCGCTTGCCCGCGATCATCGCGGTGTCGGGGCCAGATTGCTATATCTCGCCCGATTGGTACGGCACCCCAGATCAGGTGCCGACCTGGAACTATGTCGCAGTGCATCTGCGCGGTGTGCTGGAACCTTTGCCCGAGACCGCATTGCAGCGGATCGTGGACGCGGTCTCGGCGCATCACGAGGCGCGGCTTTTGCCCAAGACACCTTGGGTCTCGACCAAGATGAGCGCTGGCGTAATGGAACGGATGCTGCGGATGATTCTGCCGTTTCGGCTGCATCTGACCGGGGTTGAGGGCACGTGGAAGCTTAACCAGAACAAACCCGCCGAGGTGCGTGCAGCCGCCGCAACCGTGCTGTCTGCGCGCAGCGATGCAGGCTCTCAAGCCATTGCGGCGCTGATGGCGGCACCGGCAAAGCCCTGAATAGGCGGTTGCAGTGGCGATGATTTCGGGCATTGATGCGGCAAAGTTTTGCAAAGGACACGCCATGAAGCTCTATTCGTCGCCCACCACCCCCTTTGGTCGGAAAATCTCGGTTCAAATCATCGAAGCCGGCCTGTCCGCGCAGGTGGAAACCGCAGCCGTCGCCGGATCGCCGCTGGATGTCGGCACGATGCCGGTGGACCGCAACCCTTTGGGCAAGATCCCCGCCTTGGAAACTCCCGATGGGGTGATCTATGACAGCCGCGTCATCAGCCGTTATCTGGACGATCTGTCGGGCAAGGGGTTTTATCCTGCCGCACCGCTGCTGTGGCGCAGCCTGACGCTAGAGGCCACCGCCGACGGCATTTTGGACGCCGCCGTGACCATGGCCTACGAGCTGCGCTTGCGGCCCGAGGCCATCCGCTTTGAGCAGTGGCTCGAGGGGCAATGGGCCAAAATCAGCCGTGCGCTGGATGCGATTGAGGCCGATTGGCTGGATCATCTGGCAGGCCCTGTGAGCATGGCGCAGATCGGCTTGGCGGTGGCGCTGGAATATCTGGATTTCCGCCATGACGCGCGCAACTGGCGTCAGGGTCGGCCAGAATTGGCGGCTTGGGCGGCTGAATTCTCTAAACGGCCAGCAATGATTGCGACAAAACCGCCCACAGCCTAAGGTTTTTTGCCGATTTACCGGATCTTAGTCACCCAAGTTTAGTCTAAATCCCGCCCAACTGGGCATAAATGTCGCCAGTTCAAGGCCGCAGCCGCATAATTCTAAGATTATGCGCCCCCTGCGCGCCTTTGACCGCTGGACGGGCGGGCCTTCCTTGGCTAAAACCCGCCGCATAAGGCTTTGGGCAACCGGAGTCTCATCTAATTATGGGTCGTCAGGTCTTGCGACCCCTGAAGGGAGAAGTTCTCGTGTCCCACGCAGACGATCAGACAGGAACCCGTCGGGATTTCCTGTATTATGCAACCGCCGGCGCTGGCGCTGTTGCGGCAGGCGCAGCGGTTTGGCCGCTGGTCAATCAGATGAACCCCTCGGCCGACACCCGCGCCTTGGCTTCGATCATGGTCGATGTCTCGGGCGTCGAAGTCGGCACGCAGATCACGGTGAAATGGCGCGGCAAGCCGGTTTTCGTGCGTCGTCGCAATCAGGCCGACATTGATCTGGCCCGTTCGGTGGCGCTGACCGATCTGGTCGACACCAATGCCGAAAACGCCAATATCGATGCTTCTGCTCAGGCCGAAGACAAGAACCGCACGCTGGACGAAGCCGGCGAGTGGTTGGTGATGATGGGCGTTTGCACCCACTTGGGCTGCGTGCCTTTGGGCGACGCTGGCGACTTTGGCGGCTGGTTCTGCCCCTGCCACGGCTCGCACTACGATTCGGCGGGCCGTATCCGCAAGGGCCCCGCACCGCGCAACCTTCCGGTTCCGGTCGCAAAGTTCGAAAACGAAACCACGATCAAGCTCGGATAAGGACAGAAAATTATGGCCGGAATTCCGCACGACCACTACGAGCCAAAGCCGGGTTTCCAAACCTGGCTGCACAAGCGTTTGCCGATCGTCAGCATTGCTTACGACACGCTGATGCTGCCAACACCAAAGAACCTGAACTGGATGTGGATCTGGGGCATCGTTCTTGCCTTCTGTCTGGGGCTTCAGATCATAACCGGCATCGTGCTGGTAATGCACTACACCCCGCATGTTGATCTGGCCTTCAGCTCGGTCGAACACATCATGCGCGACGTGAACGGCGGCTATATGCTGCGGTATTTGCACGCAAACGGCGCATCGCTGTTCTTCCTTGCCGTCTATCTGCACATCTTCCGCGGGCTTTACTACGGATCGTATAAAGCCCCGCGCGAAGTGACATGGATCATCGGCATGCTGATCTATCTGGCGATGATGGCGACCGGCTTTATGGGCTATGTTTTGCCTTGGGGTCAGATGTCGTTCTGGGGCGCTACCGTGATCACCGGCCTGTTTGGCGCGATCCCGGGCGTTGGTCCAAGCATTCAGGAATGGCTTTTGGGCGGCCCTGCCGTGGATAATGCCACGCTGAACCGCTTTTTCAGCTTGCACTACCTGCTGCCTTTCGTGATTGCAGCGCTGGTTGCACTGCACATCTGGGCCTTCCACACCACCGGCAACAACAACCCAACCGGTGTTGAAGTGCGCCGTGGCTCGAAAGAAGAAGCTGCGAAAGACACCCTGCCCTTCTGGCCTTACTTTGTGATCAAAGACCTGTTTGCTTTGGCTGTGGTTGTCACGATCTTCTTTGCGGTCGTGGGCTTTATGCCAAACTTCCTGGGTCACCCAGACAACTATATCGAAGCGAACGCGCTCTCGACTCCGGCGCATATCGTGCCTGAATGGTACTTCCTGCCGTTCTACGCGATTCTGCGGGCCTTCACCGCAGACGTCTGGATCGTGCAGCTGGTGCATTTCGTGACCTTTGGCATCGTTGACGCCAAGTTCTTTGGTGTGCTGGCGATGTTTGGTGCGATTGCGGTTATGGCTTTGGTGCCATGGCTGGATACATCTTCGGTGCGTTCGGGTCGCTTCCGTCCAAAATTCAAGGCTTGGTTCTATCTGCTCTGCATCGACTTTGTCGTGCTGATGTGGGTCGGTGCGATGCCAACCGACGGGATCTACCCCTATATCTCGCTGATCGCGTCGACCTATTGGTTCGCCTATTTCCTCGTGATCCTGCCGCTGCTGGGTGTGCTTGAAAAGCCCCTGCCGCAACCGGCTACGATCGAAGAAGACTTCAAATCGCACTACGCCGATCCGGCTGAGTGAGAGAAAGGAACTGACTGAGATGTTTCGCAAGATCGCAATCAGCGCAGTCTCTGCACTGAGCTTGATGACAGGCGCTGCCACCGCAGCCGAGGGTGTTGTTCATATCGAGGACATTCCCTTCAGCTTTGAAGGGCCCTTCGGCACCTATGACGAGCACCAGCTTCAGCGCGGGCTTCAGGTTTTCACTGAAGTCTGCTCGGCCTGCCATGGCCTGAAGTTCGTGCCAATCCGCTCGCTTGCGGACGAAGGCGGGCCTCACCTGCCGGCGGACCAAGTGCGCGCTTATGCCAAGCAATTCACCATTGTTGACAAAGACACCGGTGAAGACCGTGAAGGCCTGCCGACCGACAACTTCCCAATGAACAACGGCGCCGGCGCCCCCGATCTTTCGCTAATGGCGAAGGCACGGGCAGGCTTCCACGGCCCCTATGGCTTGGGGATCAACCAGTTGCTGCATGGCATTGGTGGACCAGAGTATATCGTCAACCTGCTGCACGGCTACACTGGCGAAGAAAAAGAAGAGGCTGGCAATACCTTCTACGAGAACCCTGTGTTCTCGACCGGATGGATCAAGATGCCAGCACCTTTGTCGGATGGTTTGGTTGAATACGCCGACGGCGCGCCGAATGACGTAAAGCATATGGCCGAAGACGTCTCGGCTTTCCTGATGTGGACCGCCGAGCCAAAGCTGATGGCACGCAAGGACACTGGCTTTAAGGCCGTGCTGTTCCTGATCTTGCTGTCGTCCTTGCTGTATCTGACCAACAAGCGTTTGTGGTCTGCCGTCAAAGGCCCGAAAAAGCACTAAGCTTTTTATACAAACTGAGTTGAAAAGCCCCGCCTTGTGCGGGGTTTTTTATGTGCCCAGATAGGCGGCAAGCGCCGGCGGTGGATTGGCAAAAAGCGCTGCCGTCTCGCAAGGTGGCTGGGCCACGCCCTCTGCCACCAGAACGGTTTGGCCCGCAAAGCGCTGCGCATCGGCGGGGTCATGCGTGACCATCAGCACCGCAGCCCCGGTGGCACTGGCGACCTCGTCCAGCAGATCCAGCATCTCGGATTTCAGCGCCGGGCCAAGCGCGGCAAAGGGCTCATCCAGCACCAGCAGGGGGCGCGCGCGCAGCAAGGCGCGGGCCAAGGCGGCTCTGCCCTGTTGGCCGCCCGACAGCTGTGCGGGCTTGCGCGCACCCATCCCGGCAAGGCCCACGCGCTGCAACGCAGCTTCAACCGCATCGCGTTGCGCTGGCGTAAGCCGCAGCTGGGGCGACAGCCCAAGCCCCAGATTCTGCGCAATGGTCAGATGTGGAAACAGATTTTGGTCCTGAAACAGCACGCTCATCGGCCGATCGCCCACCGCCAATGCGGCCAGATCACGCCCCTGCCACAGAATGCGCCCCCTGGCAGGCGGCAAGAACCCCGCAATCGCCATAAGCAGTGTCGATTTCCCCGCGCCCGATGGCCCAATAACCGCCACCCGAGCGCCCGCCTGCACTGACCAATCGGCGCGCAGATCAAAGCTGCCTTGGCTTAGGTGCAGCGCCTCAAGTGTCAGCATAATGATGTCCTATCCGGTCAAAGACCCAAAACAGCGCATAGCTGATGCCAACAAGCACAAGCGCCGCCGCCGCCGCTTGATCCATTCGGTAAGCCCCCATCAGCTGTTGCACAAACAGCGGCAGGGTTGCGCCGCTGTTGCCCGCAAACAGCGCGATCACCCCCAGATCACCCATCGACAGCGCCGCCGCCAGCCCCGCGCCATAGCCCAATGGCCGCGCCAGCCGTGGCAGGGTCAGATAGCGCAGCCGGGCCATGCCGCGCAGACCAAGACTGCTGGCCAGCCGATCATAGTCGCTGTGCAGCGCGCGGGCCTCGGGCAGCAGCAGACGATACAGATAAGGCAAGGTTAGGGTCGCATTGACCAGCATCGTCACCGGCAGCGCCAGCGCTTGCGGCGCCACGAATGGCCGCAGCATCAAAAACAACCCCGTGCCCAGCACAAGGCTAGAGGCCGCAAGCGGCAGCATCGCCGCCAGCTCCAGCCAGCCAGAGGCTCTGCGCGCCTGCGCCAAAGCCAAGACCAAAGCCGCCAGCACCACCAGCAAGGCCGAGGCCAGGGCCACCGAAACCGAGCGCAGCGCCGCCGGCCAAACCCCCAAGGGCAGCGCCAGCAAACCCGGCAGGCCCTTTGCTGCCACCGCAAGCAGCGGCAGCGCCAAAAACAGCACCACCATCAGGATCAGCAGCGCATCCCCGCGCCGCCGCCATCCGTGCGGTGCCGGCAGATCAAGACTGCGCCCCAGACCCGCGCCAAAGCTTGGCGGCAGAGTCAAGCGGCTGGCCAGCAGCGTGCCCACAGCACAGATCAGCAGCTGCACCAAAGCCAAAAGCGCCGCGCGGCCAAGGTCAAACTCGAACCGCAGCGCTTGATAGATCGCCAGTTCAATCGTGCTGGCGCGCGGGCCACCGCCCAGCGTCAGGGCGATGGCAAAACTGGCAAGACAGATCAGAAAAATCACCAAGGCAATCGCAGGCGCCTGCGCCCGCAGCATCGGCAGCTCTAGGTGCCGCAACTGCGCGCTTGGCGGCATCCCCAGCGAGGCGGCAAGCCGAAACCGCTCGACAGGGATAGCCTGCCAGCCGTGCAACAGCATCCGCGTCGCCAAAGGCAGGTTGAAAAACACATTCGCCAGAACCACGCCTTGCAGGCCAAATATCGACACGGCAGGCAGGTGAAACGTCTCTAACACAGCGTTAATTGGCCCTGCGCGGCCAAAAATCGTAACGATCCCCAAGACCGCCACCACCACCGGCAAAACAAAGGGCGCGGCCAGCAGCCGGATCAGCGCACCCCGCCCAACAAAGCGCCGCCGAAACAGCGCGCGCGCCAGCGGCACCGCCAAGCCCAAGGACAGCACCGCCGACAGCGCGGCTTGCAGCAGGGTAAACCGCACCGCCGCCCAATCTGCGGGCCGCAGTGCCCAACTCTCGGCGCGCAGCCCCAGCATCGCCGCCGATCCAAGGATCAACGCGGCGATGCCAAGGCCAAGCGCCTTGGGCAGCATCACTTGGAGAGCGCGGTCTGCCATTCCTCGATCGCGGCGGCGCGGATCTCTTGCGCCTCGGTTGCGGTGAACAGCAGCGATTTTGCGGGCTGAATAAGCGTCTCGAACCCCTGTGGCAGGCCCTCGGCTGGGGTCTTGGCCGGATACATCCAATTGGTGGTGATCAGCGCCGATTGGGCGGCATCAGAGCCTAAATAGGCCAGGAAAGCATCGGCCAGTTCGGGCTGTTTGCTGGTCAGAGTTTTGCCTGCAACCTCGATCTGCATGTAATGACCTTCGCTGAAGGCCGCCGCCGATTTGCTGGCATCGGATTCCGCAATCAGGTGATAGGCGGGCGAGGTGGTATAGGACAAAACCATATCCGCCTCACCGCCCAAGAACATGCCATAGGCTTCAGACCAGCCCGGCGTGACAGTGACGATGTTATCGGCCAGATCGCTCCACAGCTTGGCAGCGCCGTCGCCATAGGCGGCCTTGACCCAAAGCAGCAGGCCCAGACCGGGGGTCGATGACCGAGGGTCTTCGATGATGATTTTCAGGTTCGACGCGGCCAGATCTGCGATCGAGGTCGGCGGCGTCGTCAGCTTGGTGTTGTCATAAACAAAAGCGAAATAGCCCCAATCAAAGGGCACGAATTTGGGGTCGGCAAAGGGCACTGGCAGCGTGTTGGGCTGGGGGGCGACATCGGCAAACAGTGGTGCCGCCGCCGCTGTCAGATTGGTATCAAGCCCAACCACAACATCGGCGTCAGATTTATCGCCATCCAGTTTCAGCCGCGCCAGAACCGCCGCGCCATCGCCTGCGGTGGTGAACTGCACCTCGCAGCCGCAGGTGGCCTCGAAACCGGCCTTGAGAATCGGGCCGGGACCCCATTCGGCGGTAAAGCTGTCATAGGTCAAAACGTGCAAAACAGGCGTATCGGCCAGTGCCGTGGTGGCAAAAGTCGCAAGGCCCGCAGCAAGGAGTGTGGTTTTCATAGGTCTTCTCCATGGTGCGACGGGTGGTCGGGATGGAGTTCTCCATGCACCTTCCCTCCGCCGGTATGATCCGGTTCAGGTTCGACGGGTTCGCTTGCGCATCTCAGCCGGTGAAGGCTCCCCGAGGTAGCTCCAAGGATAAGGCAAAGTGCAGCGGACGCAAGGGGGGGCTTTCACCACGGCCCAGCTTGGCTTATGCATCCTGAAAGCAAGGAGCCCGCCATGAGCCTGAACACCTTCGGTCATCTTTTCCGTGTCACCACTTGGGGCGAAAGCCATGGGCCTGCGATTGGCTGCACCGTGGATGGCTGTCCGCCGAATGTGATCCTTAGCGAGGCCGATTTGCAACCATGGCTCGATCTGCGCAAACCCGGCACCTCGAAGTTCACCACCCAGCGCAAAGAGGCGGACGAGGTGCGGATTCTGTCGGGCGTGTTCAACGGGCGCACCACCGGCACGCCGATTCAGCTGATGATTGAAAACACCGATCAGCGCAGCAAAGATTACGGCGATATCGCGCAGGCTTTTCGGCCCGGCCATGCCGACATCACCTATCATCAGAAATATGGCAACCGAGACTATCGCGGCGGCGGGCGGTCTTCGGCGCGCGAAACCGCAGCGCGGGTGGCCGCAGGCGGCGTGGCGCGGGCGGTCTTGGCGCAGATGCTGCCAGATCTGCGGATCTCGGGCTATATGGTGCAGATGGGACCGCGCGGCATTGATCGCGCGCGCTTTGATGCCGATGTCATCGCCAGCAATCCGTTCTTTTGCCCTGACCCAAAAGCTGCCGAAGACTGGGCCGCCTATCTGGATGAATTGCGGCTGTCGCATAATTCCGTTGGCGCGGTGATCGAGGTGACGGCGCAGGGCGTGCCCGCGGGCTTGGGCGCACCGCTTTATGCCAAGTTAGACTCTGATTTGGCCGCAGCGATGATGTCGATCAATGCTGTCAAGGGCGTAGAAATCGGCGATGGCATGGCAGCGGCGGCCCTGACAGGTGTGGAAAATGCCGATGAGATCCGGATGGGCGCGCTTGGCCCCGAGTTTTTGTCCAACCATGCCGGCGGCATTCTGGGCGGTATTTCCAGCGGTCAGCCGGTTGTGGTGCGCTTTGCGGTCAAGCCGACCTCAAGCATCCTGACCCCTCGCGCCACGATCAACGCCGATGGTGCCGAGATCGACCTGATCACCAAAGGCCGCCACGACCCTTGCGTTGGCATTCGCGCGGTGCCTGTGGGCGAGGCGATGATGGCCTGCGTGCTGCTGGATCATCTGCTGCTCGATCGCGGCCAGACCGGCGGGCAGCGTGGCGCAATCGGTGGGCTTTAAGCGTTCAGCCGAAAACCGCATAAAGCAAAAGGCCCCAAGACAGCGCACCAAAGACAACGGCGGGAAGCAACCACCAACCCGAAGGCAGGCGCTTTGACCGACGAGGTCCAGCGGCAGCTTTGCCGGACGTCTCCTCTGTCTTGGCCGACATGGCGCTGCTCCCCAGCCTTAGTCCCCGCAGCCGTTCTAGACGGAAGACTGCCGGTCTGTCAGATCGCAAAGGGCTAAACACCCTATGCCTTTGAGTCGTGATAGCACAGCTAGAGCGTTCTAACCAAGCGCAGCGCGTCATAAATTGCGGCGTGAATGTTGCGCGCCTCGATGGCATCGCCGATGCGGAACAGCTGAAAACCCTCTGGTCCGCCTGCCTTGGTTTGCGGCGTCGAGGCGATCATCGCATCGTAATCCACTGCCCCCAGATTGACCGAGCGCGGTTTAAGATCGAAATACAAATCCGCCAAAGGCTGGGTGCCGTGGTTGACCACGACCTGATCGTAATGCGCGGTCTTGCCCAGCACCTTATAATCGCTGTCGATCGTAGCCTTGATCAGATTGCCATCTTTTTCCACCGAGGTGAGGCGGTACGTCACGGTAAAGGTTACATCTTTGTCCTGCAAAGCGCGCATATAGGGCACAAGGTTCATCGCCATCACCTCGGGCGCAAAGCTGCGGTCTGGCGTCATAATCTCGACCTGCGCGCCGGCCTCTGCCAGCACCTGCGCGGCCTGCAAGGCGGTGTGATCGCCTGCGTCGTCATAAAGCAGAACCGTGCTGCCCGGCTTTACATCGCCCGACAGAATATCCCAGGCCGAAACCGTCAGCTCGTTGCCAGAGGCAAGAATATCTTTCTGCGCCATACCGCCTGTGGCCACGATCACCACATCGGGGGCGCAGGCCAGCACATCTTCGGCCTCGGCCCAGGTGTTAAAGCGAAACTCCACGCCATGGGCCGCGCATTGCGCCATGCGCCAATCGGAAATGCCGATCAACTCGGCGCGGCGTTTGGTCTGGGTCAGCAAGCGGATCTGCCCGCCGGGCTGGGCTGCAGCCTCGAACACCGTCACATGGTGGCCGCGCAGGGCGGCGACGCGGGCGGCCTCCAGCCCAGCCGGACCAGCCCCCACCACGACCACACGGCGCGGCGTGGCGGCAGCGGCGATCTGATGCGGCTGCTCGCCCTCGCGCCCGGTCGAGGGGTTGTGGATGCACAAAGCCATGCCGCCTTGATAGATCCGGTCCAGACAATAGGTCGCGCCAACGCAGGGGCGAATGTCATGCTCGCGGCCTTCGATGATCTTTTGCACCACATGCGGATCGGCCATATGCGCGCGGGTCATCCCCACCATATCCAGCTGGCCGGTGGCGATGGCATGGCGCGCGGTTGCCACATCGGGAATCCGCGCGGCGTGGAAGGTCGGCATGCCCACCTCGGCCCGCATCCGCCCGGCAAAATCCAAGTGCGGCGAGGATTTCATGCCGTGAATCGGAATCATATCTGTCATCGCGGCATCGGTATGGATGCGGCCGCGGTTGATGTTCAGATAATCCACCTGCCCGGTGGCCTTTAACATATGGCCGATCTCGATGCCCATATCGGGGGTAATGCCGCCGGTCTGCGCCTCGTCTGGGGCATAGCGGACACCGACGATGAAATCATCCCCAACCCGCGCCCGCACCGCACGGATGATATCCAGCGTCAGCTGCATGCGGGTGGCAAGGTTTTGCGCGCCATAAGCACCCTCCAGATGGTTCGTCAGCGGCGAGATGAACTGATCCAGCAAATGCCCATGCGTCATGACTTCGACGCCATCCAGACCGGCAAGCTTCATCCGCTCGGCTGCATCGGCGAAATCGCCGATAATGCGGGCAATGTCCCAATCTTCCATCGGCTTTGGAAAGGCGCGATGCGACGGCTCGCGGTCCGAGGTGGAAGACACCACCGGCAGCCAATCGCCCTTGTCCCAACGGGTGCGGCGGCCAAGGTGGGTCAGCTGGATCATCACCGCCGCACCGGCCTCGTGGCAATCATCGGCCAAGCGGCGCATCCATGGCACCACCTCGTCTTTATAGGCCAGAATATTGTTGAACACCGGCGGGCTGTCTTTCGACACCGCAGCCGATCCCGCCGTCATGGTTAGCGCCACACCAGCCCGCGCACGTTCCAGATGATAAAGCCGATAGCGGTCTTTCGGCATGCCATCTTCGGGATAGGCCGGCTCGTGGCTGGTGGTCATGATCCGGTTGCGCAGGGTCAGATGTTTCAGCTGATAGGGCTGCAAAAGCGGATCGGTAGACATGGCGCACCTCGGGCTGTTGTTTTCATCAGCCTAAGCCCGACGCGCAATAAGGGCAGGAGAAAATGCGACATCTGGAGGTCTGATCGCACCATCGCTGCGGCTAAAGATTTGCCTCTAACCGCAGCTCTGCAACAAAGTCATAGATATCCGAGTGATAAAGCCCGCGCGTGAACTCGATCGGCCGCCCAGAGCCCAAAAAGCCGGTGCGATCAATCCGCAAAACTGCTGCACCTTCGGGCAAGTTCAGCAAGCCCGCCTCGGTTGCAGGCAGGCTTACCGCCTTAATCCGCTGAACCGCACGCGCGGGCGCCGTGCCATTGGCCCGCAGCAGATCGTAAAGCGAGGCACCAACGCTTGCAGGGTCAGGCAGAATATCTTGCGGCAGCGAGGACCATTCCACCGCCATCGCAATGCCATCAGCGGCGCGCAACCTCTCGATCCGCGCGACACGGTCGGCAGCCGAAAGACCCAGCGCCAGTTGCTCGTCTGGTGTCGGGTAAAAGATGCCCTGATTGATCACCGAACTGGTCGGGGTTTTCCCGCGATGCCGCATATATTCGGTAAAGGACAACAGCTTGGACAAATAAGGTTCGGTGCGGCTGCGGACGGGACGCACAAAGGTGCCAGCCCCCCGACGCTGATCCAGCACGCCATCAGCCACCAGCTGTGCCACCGCCTTGCGCACCGTCACGCGCGAGACCTGCGCAAGCTCGGCCAGATCGCGTTCGGGCGGCAATTGTGTCGCCTGCGCCAGATCACCCGCGGCAATCGCTTTGGACAGATGCCGATACAGCTGCTCATAGCGCGGCCCATGGCCTGCGATGAACCACTGATCGGGATGAAACTGCTGCGGCTGCATGGGCGTCCTGATTGGTATTATTCAGGTATCATACTGCGGCACGAAGGCCGGCTCAAGCCCCATGATGCTTTGCGCTGCGATGGCCTAGATGACATCATCCAAAAGCTTGGCCGCAGCTTTGACCAACAACCCGACATCGCCTCCGATGCCCAGAAAATGCACCCCCATCGCGGCATAGCGCTTGGCCGCCGTGGCATCAAAGGTCAGGATCCCCGCCGCCTTGCCCGAAGCAACAATCGCGCGCAAGGCCATGTCGATCGCCGCCTGCACCTCGGGTGCAGAGGCATCACCGCCAAAGCCCATATCGGCAGCAAGATCGGCGGGGCCGATAAACACACCATCAACCCCCGCCAGCTGCAAAATCGCCGGCAAAGCTGCCAGACCGGCGCGGCTTTCGACCTGCAACACCAAGCAGACCTGCGCGTTGGCCGTGGCAGCATAGTCTCTGTTCCGGCCAAAATCGCCAGACCGTGCCACCGCAGAGCCCATACCGCGGATGCCTTCGGGCGGGTAGCGCATCGCCTTGACCATCTGCTCGGCATGCGCCGCACTTTCGACCATCGGCACCAAAATCGTCTGCACGCCCAGATCAAGGATCTGCTTGATCATCCAAGCCTCGCCCACCGGAGGCCGCACCACCACCTGCGTGCGGCTGCCAATCGCTTGCGCCTGCGCCAGCATCTGTGGGATCAGGTTCGGCCCGTGTTCGCCGTCAATCAGCAGCCAGTCAAACCCCGCCCCCGCCAAAACCTCGGCCGAGGTGGCGCTGGCAAGGTTCAGCCAGATGCCATATTGCGGCTTCCCTGCGACAAGGGCGGCTTTCAGGTGGTTGATCGGCGCGGGCATGGCTTCCCCTTAGGCTTTGCGTTTCTTCCAGAACCAACGCCGCCCGTCGCGCAGCGATTGATTGCTGCGGCTGACCAACATCAACAGTGACGGCGTCACGATCAGGGTCAGAATGGTGGCAAAGGCCAATCCGTAAACGATAGCCGAGGAAAGCGAGATCCACCACTGCGTTGATGGCGCGCCATAGGTTGTCTCGTGGCTTAGAAGTTCAAGGTTCAGGCCAAAGGCAATCGGCAAAACCCCAAAGATCGCGGTCAGCGCGGTCAGCACCACCGGCCGCGCCCGCTCGCGGCAGGTTTCCAAGATCGCGTCGATCTTATCCATGCCGCTGTCGCGCAACTCGTCATAAGTGGCGATCAGCACGATGTTGTTGTTCACCACCACCCCGGCAAGCGCGATCACACCAATGCCGGTCATCACCACGCCAAAGGGCTGCCCCATGATCATCAGACCCAAAAGCACACCAATGGTCGACATGATCACCGCCGACAGCACAAGGCCAACCGAGATGAACTTGTTGAACTGCGCCAGCAGCACCACAAAGATCAGGAAGATTGCGGCACCAAAGGCCTTGCCAAGGAAAGCCCCCGCGTCGGCCTGCTCTTGGTCGGCCCCCGCCATCACCCAGCGAAAGCCCTTTTGCGTCAGGCTTTGCTCGGCAAAGACGCCGTCGACCATGGCTTGCACTTTCTTGCGCACCTCGTCCTCTTGCACGCCGGCTGTGATACCGGCCTGAATGGTGATGGTGCGCGCGCCGTTGATGCGGATCAGATTGCCAACCGTCGGCGCCGCCGTGCGAGTGACAAAGTTCGAAATCGGCACCGGACCGTTCGGCGTTTCAATCCGCAGCTGGTCCAACTCGGCAATGGTGCGCTGTTCGGGCGGCAAGCGCAGCACGATATCGACAGCATCATCCGACCCCGCAGGGCGATAATCCGACAGCTTCAACCCCGAGGTGACCATCTGCACCACAGCCCCAACCGCAGCCGGCGATGCGCCGTAACGCGCCGCTTCGCCACGATTGACCAGCAGTTGCCAATCAATCCCCGGCAAGGGCAGGCCATTGGCGATGTCGATCACATCCGGCACATCGGCCAGTTTGGTTGCAATCGTCTTGGCGATCTCGTTCATGCCCGCAGGGTCATCCGCCGAGAGCTGAATCTGAATGGCCTTGCCCGTAGGCGGACCTGCGGCAGGAACCGAGACTTCAATATCAACGCCGGGAATGCCCTGCATGCCCTTGCGCAGATCATCAAGGATCGCATTCGCCCCTTTGCGTTCGCGCCAATCGACAAATTCATATTGAATGGTGCCGATCACATCAGCAGGCGCTTCGTTGCCCGCACCACCGCTGGACCCGACACGGGTGTAGATCGTCTCGATCCCCGGCCAGCCTAAAATCCGCGCTTCGGCCTGACGCACCAGCGCGTCTTTTTCCGAGATCGACAGATTGCCACGCGCCTTGACGTAAAGCAGGCCGTAATCCGGCTCTACATTGGGGAAAAACTCGACTCCATTGCCGAATTTACCATAGGCATAGGGCACCGCAACCAGCGAGCCCAGCGCCAGAAACAGCACCAGAAACGGATGCCGAATGGCGCGACCCACCAGCCACATATAGCCGCCGTCTTTGTGAACCGGCGCGGCCTTGAACGGCTTGGCGATCAGCGACCCCAACGTTGGCACAAAGATCAGCGCATAAAGCATCGAGGCCGACAGCGTCGCGATCAGCGTGATCGGCATGTATTTCATGAACTGCCCAACCACGCCTGGCCAGAACAGCAGCGGCGAAAACGCCGCGATCCGCGTCAGCGTCGAGGCAATCACCGGACCGGCCATTTTGTGGCTGGCTTCGGCAAAGGCTTTGCGCTTGTCCATGCCCTCGCCCATCCGGCGTTCGGCGTATTCGGTGACGATAATCGCATCATCCACCAACATGCCCACGGCCAGAATAAGGCTGAACAGAACCACAAGGTTCACCGTCAGCCCTGCCATTTGCAGCCCCAAGATCCCCATCAGGAACGAGGCCGGAATCGCCAGACCGATCAGAATAGAAGACCGCACTGACAGCGCGTAAAGGATGATGATAAAGACCAGCACCACGGCCGTCAGAACCGAGTTTTGCAGATCTGACAGCATTTGCCGGATATTGGTCGACTTATCCTGACTAAAGGTCACTTCTATGCCAGCGGGCAGCTGAGCTTGCAGCGCGGCGGTCACGACTTTGACCTTATCGACGGTGTCGATCAGGTTGGCACCCGTGCGCTTTGACACCTCGACCGCCACGGCCGCCTTGCCGTTCAGCCGCGTCACGGTGGTCGGGTCTTTCAGGGTCGGGCGAATTTCGGCCAGATCGCTAACGCGCACAATGGCGTTGTTGCTGGCCACCACCGGCAGATTGGCCAGATCCTTGACGGTTTCCAGCAAGGACGGCACCTTGATCGCGTATTTGCCCTCGGCGCCTTCCAATGATCCTGCGGTGATCAGCCGGTTGTTGGCGTTAAAGCCCGCAATCAGCAGATCGGGGCGCAGGCCATAAGACGACAGCTTGGCCGGATCGATGACAATCTCGACCAGATCATCGCGCACGCCTTGCAAGGCCGCATCCAGCACGCCCGGCACCTCTTTGATCCGGTCGCGCAAGGACCGCGCCGCCGTGTTCAACACCCGTTCGGGCACATTGCCCGAAAGCGTGACAACCAGCACCGGAAACTCGCTGATATTGACCTCATTCACCGTTGGCGCGTCAATCTCGGAGGGCAGATTGCGCTTGGCGTCATCGACCTTGTCTTTGACATCGGTTTTCGCCTTGGCCAAATCGGCACCGGCCTGAAACTCCATCAAGACGTTGCCGCCGCCCTGATAGGCGGTCGCGGTCATCTTCTTGACGCCCTGAATAGATTTCAGCGCAGTTTCCATCGGCCGCAGCAGCAGTCTTTCGCTGTCTTCGGGCGAGATGCCGTCCAGATGCATGCTGACATAGATGATCGGAATCTGAATGTCTGGCTCGGCCTCTTTCGGAATCGAGTTATAGGCCAGCGCGCCAGTCACCAGCAAAAACACCAGCACCGAAAGCGTCAGGCGCGCATTGTTAATCGCGGTTTCAACGATCTTCATTTCAGCGCCTTTGCAGCTTCGGCAACGGTCATTTCCTTGACCTCAACCAGATCGCCGTTGCTGACCAGATCTTGTCCGGCCACGATCACCAGCTTGTCTTTTGGCACGCCAGTCACCACCAGCCCCTGTTCGCCATCGTCCAGAATAGAGACCTTGGCGAAATCTGCGATGTTATCGCCGCCCACGACCCGCAGCCCCAGATCGCCGGTGTCCGAAATCGTGATGATCGACCGCGGCACGAAGACCGCCTCTTGCTTATCAGCATAAAGCCGCACCTCGGCTGTCATGCCCGAGGGGATTTTGCGGTCGGCATTGGGCAGCGCCACCTCAACCGCAAAGGTGCGGGTGACGGGCGAGGCCTGCATCGCGACATGGCGAATGATCCCCTCCATCTCGACACCATTCACCAGCCGCACCATGGCGCGCGATCCGGTCGAGACAAAGCCGACATCTCTTTCGCTGACCTCGGCCTTGATCACAATCGGGTCCAGCGCCAGCAGCGTCGCAATCGGCGCGCCCGATTGCACCGATTCGCCGATCTCAACCGCAACCGAATCAACGGTGCCGGCAAAGGGCGCCTTCAGCTGCAACCGATCCAGCGCCGCCTCTGCCTGCGCAAGCGCGCCCTCGGCCGCCGAAGCCGCCGCCCGCCGCGAGGTCAGTTCAAATTCGGCCAGCGAGCCTTTTTTGAACAGGGTCTCGCCGATCGACAGCTTTTCCTTGGCCTGCGCCAGCGCGGCTTTGGCAGTTTCAACGCCCGCGATCACCTCATCGCCTTCCAGCTGCAAGATCAGCGTGTCAGAGCTGACATCTTGCCCCTGCTGCGCCCCCAGCTTGGCCACAATCCCCGAAGACCGCGCCGCCAGCACCGCCTGCTTATCCGCCTCGGTCACGCCCGACAGCCGGATTTCGCGGGCGTATTGGGTATAGATCGGCGCAACCGCCGCCACCGTCCGCCGCACCACCGCCGGAGCCTCTGCCGCAGCGGGCGCCTCATCTTGCGCGGCGGCTTCGCTGCCAACAGATGAAAACTTGCCCGTAAGCACCCAAGCGGCGGCGACAATCAGAACGACAATGGCCGTCATGCGGTGGGTGGTGAAATATTTCATTGGGAAACCTTAGGTTTTGCAGGGGGCAACTTTGTTTCGGGATAGATGAAGGATTTTCGCGAAAGGTCAATGAATCTTGGTGGTTTTGACGAAAGAAAGTGAACGATCCTGTTCGTTTTTTGCATCCCTGCCCGATATTTTCGCCTTTCGCCTTGAAAGCCCGCCTGCGGCTGGTCACAACTATGCGCAGAGCGCGGCGGGGGGTTCACATGCAGATCGACCTGAATTCTGATCTGGGCGAAGGCTTTGGTCCTTGGGCCATGGGCGATGATGCTGCCATTCTGGGCAGTGTCACCTCGGCCAATATTGCCTGTGGCGGCCATGCCTCGGACCCCGACACAATGGTGGCGACGCTGCTTTTGGCGCAGGCCAAGGGCGTGCGGGTTGGTGCGCATCCGGGCTATGCCGACCCTTTGGGTTTTGGCAGGCGGGTGATCCCGATGAGCGAAGCCCAGATCGAGCGGATGGTTGCGGTGCAAATCGGCGCTTTGATGGGGGCTGCGGCCGTGGCAGGGGTGCAGATCGCCTATGTCAAAGCCCATGGCGCGCTGGCCAATCTGGCCGCTGCCAACCGTGGCGTGGCCGATGCCATTGCCCGCGCCACCCGCGCCCTGTCGCGTGATCTTGCGCTTTTGGCGATTTCCGGCACCGAACTGGAAGCCGCAGCCGAGACCGCGGGTCTGACCAGTTTTTCCGAGGTTTTTGCCGACCGCGCCTATCAAGCCAATGGCCAGCTTGTGCCGCGCGATCAGCCCGGCGCGATGATCACGGATGCAAATGCGGCCACGCAGCGGCTGTTGCACCTGCTGGAGACCGGCAAAATGCCGGTGCTGGGCGGTGGCCATGTTAAGCTGCGGGCGCAATCAATCTGCGTGCATGGCGATAGCCCACATGCGGTTGCGATGGCGCAAAGCATCCGGCAGGGGCTGACGACGGCGGGCGTGAAACTGGCGGCCTTTGTGTGAGCCCCTATCCGATTTTTCGCGCCGTGGCCGAACAGGCCGTCTTGGTCGAATTTGGCGATGCGATCACGGCGCAAGCGCATCGCGCCGTGTTGCATCTGGATGCCATGTTGGCCGATCACCCCTGCCTTGGCTTTCGCGAGGCCACGCCGGCCTTCGTCAATCTGCTGGTGCGGTTTGACCCCATCTTGACCGATCATGCAGCAATAGAGACGGATTTGCGCCGTCTGATCGCCCGGCCAGCCTTGCAAACCCGCGCGCAGACCCAGCGCGAGGTGCAGGTTTGCTATGATGCCGAGTTTGCTCCCGATCTGGCCGAAGTGGCGCGCCGCAGCGGTCTTTCGCCCGAAGCGGTGATCGCGGCGCATCTGGCGGGCGATTATACCGTGTTCCTTTATGGTTTCGCCCCCGGCTATGCCTATTTGGGCGGTGTTAGAGCCGAATTACAGCTGCCGCGCAAAGACACCGCCCTGCGCGATGTGCCGGCAGGATCGGTGATTATTGCAGGCGCGCAATGCATCGTCACCACGCTGATGATGCCCACGGGCTGGTGGATCATCGGCCGATCCCCCACCGCGATTTTACAAGACGACCCCGCCCGCCCTTTCTTGTTTGACGTCGGCGACGCGGTGCAGTTTCGCCGCATCAGCCGCGCCGAATTCGAGGCCACCAGATGAGCGCGCAGCTGCGTGTCACCGCCGCTGGCCCCTTGGTTTCGGTGCAAGATGCCGGCCGCTTTGGCTATGCCCGCTTTGGCGTCACTGCTTCGGGGCCGATGGACAGGCTGGCCTACCGTGCTGCAAATGCGGCTTTGGGCAACCGTTTGGACGCAGCGGCGATCGAGGTTTCGTTAGGGGGGCTGCGGCTTGACTGTCTGGCGGGGCCGATCAGCCTTGCCGTTGCGGGCGGTGGGTTTATCGTCGAGACAGATCAGGCCTTTGGTTCGTGGCAGGTGCTGACGCTGGCGGCGGGGCAAAGCCTGACGCTGCGGCGGGGGCCTTGGGGCAGTTGGTGCTATCTGGCCGTTGCGGGCGAGCTTCAGGCGCCGCTGTGGCTGGGCAGCCATGCCACTCATGGCAGCAGCGGCAAGGGCGGCGGGCTGGTGACGGCGGGGATGGATCTGCGGATCGAGTCCCCCCGCGTTGTCGGGCCAGATCGCGCCCTGCCTTGCCCGGTTTTCGCGCGGCCGCGTCACCGCCTGCATGTCACGCTTGGGCCGCAAGATCGCTGCTTTGCGCCGGAAACGCTGCAAGCCTTTCTCTCCTCGCCCTTCAGCCTGACGGCGGCGGGCAACCGCATGGGCGTGCGGCTTGCGGGGCCTGATATTGCGCCGAATGTGGCTCTAACCATGCCATCAGAGCCTATTGCACGCGGATCAGTGCAGGTGGCGGGCGATGGTGTGGCAACCTTGCTTTTGGCCGATCACCAGACCACGGGCGGCTATCCCAAGATCGCCACCGTGCTGGATTGTGATCTGGATGCGGCGGCCCAGTTGCGCCCACATGATGCGATTGGCTTTACAGCCCTGACCCCTGCCGAGGCGGTGGCGCGTGCCCGGCTTTACGCCGCCAGCACCGCAAGCTATCTAGCCGCGCTGGCCGCCGCTGTTACACCGCTGTCACCCTAGCGGCTTACTTGCATGCGCAAGGGGATCGGCCTATACCGCCCCCCTCTTGGATTTAGGGGGACGCCATGATTCCGACGCCTTACTACCTGATCGACAAGACCGCACTTGCCCGCAATATGGCGGTGATGGACCAGCTGCGCGCAGCTTCTGGCGCCAAGGTCTTGCTGGCGCTGAAGTGCTTTGCGACCTGGCCCGCCTTCCCCGAGATGCAGCCGCATATGGATGGCACGACCTCTTCCAGCCTTTATGAGTTGCGCCTTGGCGCGCAGAAATTTGGCGGCGAGACCCATGCCTATTCGGTGGCTTGGGCCGCAGATGAGGTGGCCGAGGCGGTGGGCTATGCCGATAAGATCATCTTCAACTCGATTTCCCAGCTGAACCGCTTTGACGCCGAAACCCAAAGCATCGCGCGCGGGCTGCGGCTGAACCCGCGCTTTTCGACCTCGGGGTTTGACCTTGCCGATCCGGCGCGCCCGTTCAGCCGTTTGGGCGAATGGGATCTGACAAAGCTGATGGCGGTGGCCGACAAGATTTCTGGCGTGATGATCCATTACAACTGCGAGAACGACGACTTTGATCTGTTCGATCAGCAATTGACCCGGATTGAGGCCGAGTTTGGCGATTTTCTGATGCGGCTGGATTGGGTCAGCCTTGGCGGCGGCATTCATTTCACCGGCGAGGGCTATCCGCTGGAGCGTCTGGCCGCGCGGCTAAAGGCGTTTCAGGCGCGGTTTGGCGTGCAGGTGTTTCTGGAGCCCGGCGAAGCGGCGATCACTGGCGCGGCAAGCCTTGAAGTCACAGTGTTGGATATTCTGAACAACGGCAAAGACTTGGCTATCATTGACAGTTCGGTCGAGGCGCATATGCTGGATCTGTTGATCTATCGCCAATCGGCGCGGATGCAGACCTCTGGCCCGCACCCCTATATGATCTGTGGCAAGTCTTGTCTTGCTGGCGATATCTTTGGCGAATTCAGCTTTCCGCAGCCGCTTGCCGTTGGTGACCGTTTGTCGATTGCCGATGCCGCTGGCTATACCATGGTGAAAAAGAATTGGTTCAATGGTGTGCGGATGCCCGCGATTGTGCTGAAAGAACGCGATGGGAGCCTCACCGTCGCCCGCAGTTTCGGCTATGCCGATTTTGAGAGCAGCCTCGGCTGACCCCCTTCCCTCTGTCCTTAAAGGAGACGGTTCGAAGTGAAACGTAATGTTTTGATCATTGGCGCAGGTGGCGTCGCACAGGTTGTGGCGCATAAATGCGCGCAACATAACGATGTTTTGGGCGATCTGCATATTGCAAGCCGAACGCTTGGCAAATGCGAAGCCATCATCGCCTCGGTGCAGGAAAAAGCCGCGATGAAGGTCGCGGGTCGGTTTGACGCCCATGCGGTGGATGCGACCCAGACCGCCGAGGTGGTGGCCCTGATCCGTCAGACCGGCTGTCAGATCGTGATCAACGTCGGCTCGCCCTTTGTGAATATGTCGGTGCTGCAAGCCTGTATCGAAACCGGTGTCGCCTATATGGACACCGCGATCCACGAAGACCCCGCCAAGATTTGCGAGGCCCCGCCGTGGTATGGCAATTATGAATGGCAGCGCCGTGCGGCCTGCAAAGCCGCCGGTGTCACCGCGATTTTGGGCGTTGGCTTTGATCCGGGCGTGGTCAATGCCTATGCGCGGCTGGCGGCGGATGACTATCTAGACAGCGTTGAAAGCATTGATATCGTTGATATTAACGCAGGCTCGCATGGGCGGTGGTTCTCGACCAACTTTGACCCCGAGATCAACTTCCGCGAATTCACCGGCACGGTCTATTCCTGGCAAAAAGGCGCTTGGCAACAAAACAGCATGTTCGAGGTCGGCCAAGAATTTGATCTGCCTGTCGTCGGCAAGCAAAAGGCCTATATGACCGGCCACGACGAGGTGCATTCGCTGGCACATCGCTATCCGGCTGCCGATGTGCGGTTCTGGATGGGCTTTGGCGATCACTATATCAACGTCTTTACCGTGCTGAAAAACCTTGGGCTTTTGTCGGAACAACCGGTGAAAACCGCCGAAGGGCTAGAGGTGATCCCGCTGAAACTGGTCAAGGCGGTGCTACCAGACCCGTCGAGCCTTGCGCCGGATTATGTCGGTAAGACCTGCATCGGGGATGTGGTGCGCGGTCAGAAAGACGGCAAAGCCACCGAGGTGTTTATCTATAACGTCGCCGACCACAAAGACGCCTTTAACGAGGTCGGATCACAGGGCATTTCCTATACCGCTGGCGTGCCTCCGGTTGCGGCGGCGCTGCTGATTGCCAATGGCACCTGGGATCTGGGCGAGATGGCCAATGTCGAAGACCTTGACCCCAAGCCGTTTCTGCATCTTTTGAACCAGATGGGCCTGCCCAGCCGGATCAAAGATGCACAGGGCGACCGCGCGCTGACGTTTTAACGCGCGCGCCACTTGGCTTGGATATAGGCGGCGGTCATCAGATCCAGATGAGCGCCGCCACCGTTTTTGGCGATGGTGATCTCATCCTCTGATTGGCGGGCATAGCTGCCTTGGGCGATGTCATAAAAATCGCCCTGAATATCGGCTTCGCGCAGCGCGCCAGATTTCAGCGGCTCGATCAGCTCGCCGATATGGTGCAGCGTGGTTGCCCGGCTGTCGACAAACACCCGCGCGCGCGCCATCGCGGCATCGTCAACTTCGCGCATGCGGGGGTTATAGGCGCCGATCAGATCCAGATGCTGTCCCGCGCGCAGCCAGTCGCCCTTGATCAGCGGCTCCGAAGCCATGGTGGCGGTGCAGATCACATCTGCGGCCTGCACGGCGCTTTGCAGATCATCGGCCACGGGCAGACCCATCGCCTCTGCGGTGGCGCGGCTCCGGCTCCAGACCATGAACTGCGCGTCGGGCCAAAGCGCTGAATAGGCCTGCTGCATCGAACGCGCGACAGTGCCTGCGCCGACCAAAAGAAACCTCTTGGCATCTTTGCGCGCCAATTTGCTCGCCGACAGCAGGCTATCGCCCGCGGTTTTCCATTTGGTGACAAGATGAAAATCAACCAAAGCCTCGAGCAGGCCCGTCTGATCGTTGAACAGATTGACCACGCCATTCACATTCGGCAAACCGCGCGCCTTATTGCCCGGCACCACGGTCGCAACCTTGACCAGCGCGCCCAAGCCCTCGATCCAAGCGGCGCGATCCAGCAAGACATCGGGCCCACGATACAAAAACAGATCGTTGATCTCGGCGCGCGGCAGGCTGTGGCCTGCCTCAAGCGCCGCAATCAGCCCTGGCCAATCCAGCAGCGCTTCGGCCTCTGGTCCGATCATTTCAACAGTCATAATCCCTCATATATCTCCGCTGGGGGCCGCGACATCGACCTGCTTTTTGTGCACCGTCTCGCGCCACAGCGTATAAAGCCCCGCACCGCAGATCAGCGCGATGCCCACCCAAGCATGATGATCCGGCCAAGTGCCAAACACAACCACGCCCCAGAAAATTGCCATCGGCATGCCGATATATTCAAAGGGCGCGACCAAAGCGGCTTCGGTGGTGCGGTAGGCTTGGCTCATCATCAGCCCGCCAACCCCCACCGCCCCACCCGTGGCGGCAAAGGCCCACCAATCATGCAGCGGCGGCACAACCCAAGGCCGGAACAAAAACACCAAGACCCCATCGCTTTGCGCCAAATGGCCATCGCCGACCCAAAGCCCCATCGCAGAGCTGACCACAATGAACCCGACCTGCACATAAAAGCTGAGCGTTGCAGCCGATTCGGTGTCGCGCATCTGTCGCGTCATCAGATTGCTGCTGGCATAGCAAAACGCCGAAATCAGCACCAAAATCGCCGCAGGCTGAATAACCCCCGACCCAGGCCGCACCATGACCAGCACGCCCAACATTCCCACCGCCACCGCAGCCCAGCGCCGTGGCCCGACATATTCGCGCAACACCAGCGCCGACATCATGGTGATCAGCAAGGGCGAGATAAAGGCCGTCGCCACCGCATCCGCCAAGGGCAGCGCCGAAAGCCCCAGAAAATAGGTCACATTCGACACCATAACGATGCCCACCCGCAGCAAATGCTCGCGCCAGCGTCCGGTGCGGATCTGCGCAAAGCCGCGCCGCGAATAGGCCATCAGCGACAGCACAATCGCCATGCCAACAAAGGCGCGGATCAAGATCACCTGATGCAACGCATAGTCTCCCGACAACGCCTTGATCGCCAGATCATTGACCGACAGGATCACCCCACCGCCCAAAGCAAACAGAATTCCGGCAGCAGGCGGCGTCGGCGGCGACAGCGAGGGGGGGATGTGGATCTGAACCATGGCGTCAGAAAGCCCCGATCGCCGCCACAGGTCTAGCCTGCTTGCGACATCAGCGCAGCGCTTGACGCACCAAACGATCCAACCCTTCGGAAAACCGCGAGCGGTCGGTCTTGCTGAACGGCTTGCCACCACCTTGACGAAACGGATCCGCCGAGCGCAGATCGGCCATCAAGTCTCGGGTCGCCAGCACATTGCCGATATTGCGGTCGTTCAGCTCTTCGCCATTGTGCTTGATCACCCGCGCCCCCGCGGCCACGCATTTCGCCGCCAAGGGAATATCGCCGGTCACCACCACATCGCCCGGACCGCAAGCCTCGGCGATCCATTTGTCGGCCTCATCCGGCCCCGCCGCGACATAGACGCTTTCCACCAGCGGATTTTCCGAAGGCCTGATGCCACCGTTCGACACCAAGATCATCCGCACCGAAAGCCGCGTCGCCACCCGCTCGGCCTCAAGCTTGACCGGGCAGGCATCGGCATCAATGAAAATCCGCGTGCTTGCACCCGCCTCAGCCATGCAGCGCGCCGACGTGAAAGGCGACATGCTCTTCGATAAAGGTCGAGACGAAGAAATAGCTGTGGTCATAGCCCTTTTGCATCCGAAACGCCCCGCTTTGCCGCGTCTCAGCCATCGCCTGCGCCAAGGCTTCGGGCTTTAGCAGATCAAGGAACTGATCGCTGCTGCCCTGATCAATCAACATCGGCCCATCAAAGCCGCGCTTTCTCATCAAAAGCGTCGCGTCATGGCTGGCCCAAGCCGCCTCATCCGCGCCCAGATAGGCGGTGAACTGCTTGCGCCCCCATGTGCTGGCGCTGGGATGGCAGATCGGCGCAAAGGCCGAAACCGAGCGGAACCGCCCCGGAAAGCTCATCGCGATGGTCAAGGCACCATGGCCGCCCATCGAATGGCCGGTGATGGCCTGCGCCGCCTCGGCCAAAGGAAAGGCGCTGAACAACAGCCGCGGCAACTCCTCGGTGACATAATCCCACATCCGAAAATGCGGCGCCCAAGGCGTTTGCGTGGCATTGACATAAAACCCCGCCCCCTGCCCCAAATCATAGGCCGCATCGTCAAACACGCCGTCGCCGCGCGGGCTGGTGTCAGGGAAAACCACCGCAATCCCCGCCTCGGCCGCCCAGCGCTGCACACCTGATTTCACCATCGCATTTTCATGCGTGCAGGTCAGTCCCGACAGATACCACAGCACCGGCACCGGCCCGTCTTCGGCCTCGGCTGGCAGAAACAAACCAAAGGTCATCTCGGTGCCTGTCGCCGCAGAAGCATGGCTGTAAACCCCCTGCACGCCGCCAAAGGCCCGATTTTCACTTACAGTCTTCATTCTACCCCCTTAATGCGTGACCAAAGCGATCACCGCCGTCACCGTCAGCACCGAAAGCGCCGTCGAAATCAAAATCGCGGTCGAAACCCGCTGCGGCGCCACGCCGTAGTGCTGCGCCAGGATAAACACATTCCCCGCCACCGGCAGCGAGGCCGCCGCCACCATCACCCCCGCAGCATAGCGCTCGACCGGAAACACCACAAAGGCGGCAAAAGCCACCGCCGCCGGATGCAAAAACAGCTTCGAGACCGACAACCAGCCCGCCACCGGCCAACGCTCTGCCGACCGCCCCGCCAGCGATCCGCCAATCGCAAACAGCGCACAAGGCGTCGCCGCCGCCCCCAAAAGCGTCATGAACTCATTCACCGGCACCGGCAGCTTCCATCCGGTCGCCCCCCAAGCCAGACCAAGGCTCACCGAAACGATCATCGGGTTCTTCAGCAATCCAACCGCCAGAATGCGAAAAATGCCCAAGCTCATCCGACCCTCACGCACGCCCGTGATCACAATGGTCAGCACCGAGGAAAACACGATCAAATCCACCGCCAGCACCAAAAGCACCGGCCCCACCGCCGCCTTGCCCAGCAAAAGCGTCAACATCGGAATGCCCAAAAACCCGACATTGCCGATCACCCCGGTATGGGCTTCAAACACCGCCTCCTCTGGCCCGGCGCCGCGCAACAAGGCCACCGCCGCCACCAAGGCCCAAACCAGGCTCGAGGCCAGAAAATACGCCCAAACAAAAGCCCAGGAAAACACCGCCGACAGATCAAGGTTCGCCGCAAAACCAAACAGCATCGCCGACAGCGCGAAATAAAACACAAATTTGGTCAGATAAACCGTCGCCTCAGCCGTAAAAAACCGCATCCGCCCAGCCGCAAAGCCAAGACCAATGACAGCAAAGAAGGGAAGCGTTTTCAGGAATATCGCAAGCATAACGGCAAACTCTCATGCCCCCAAATCAAGCGCAACCCCGCGCCCTTCATCTGTCTGAAAATATCCCGGGGGACGCGCGCAGCGCGCGGGGGCTGGCCCCCGCCTTGGCCTTATTCAAAAACCGACATCACCTGATCTGCGGGCTTTTTGCGCTTGGCCACCGCAGGCACGGTCGCCGCCGCATCCGGATAGCCCACTGGCAAGATCATCACCGGCTTTTCCTGCGCGGGCCGGCCACAAAGCTCGGCCAGAAACTTCATCGGATTGGGCGTATGCTCCAAACAGACCAAGCCCGCCTGATGCAGCGCGGTGATCAGCATGCCGGTGGCGATGCCCACGCTTTCTGGCACATAGTAATTCTTATAGCGCGTGCCATCCTCGGTCAGCCCATAGCGCTGCGCAAAGACCACAATCAGCCAAGGCGCTTGGGTCAAATGCGGCTTCTCAACGCCGGTGCCAATCGGCTCTAAAGCCGCCAACCACTCATCGCCCGCCCCGCCCGAATAAAACGCCCGCTCTTCCTCTTCGGCTGCAGCGCGGATCTGCGCTTTCATCGCTGGGTTGCTGATGGCGACAAAATGCCAAGGCTGATGGTTCGCGCCCGAAGGCGCTGTGCAGGCGGCCTCGATACAGGCGGTGATCACCGCTTGCGGCACCGCGCGGTTGGAATATTGCCGCACCGAATGGCGTTTTCGCATGTAATCGCGAAAGCCTTCAGCGGCGCGCAAGGCCTGATCGTCGGGCAATTGCACCCGATCCGGCAGCGCCAGCGCCTCGTATTTCACCTCGCCTTTGCGATACATTCAACCGCCTCCGATCAGAACCCCTGCGGCAAAGACCAAAACACCGCCGAGCACAACCTGCAAGGCCGCACGTAAAAACGGCGTCTCCATATAGCGGTTCTGAATCCAGGCAATCGCCCAAAGTTCGACAAAAACCACCACCATGGCGATCGTCGTCGCGGTCCAGAAATCGGGGATTAGATAGGGCAGCGCATGGCCCAAACCGCCCAGCATGGTCATGATGCCCGAAGCAAAGCCGCGCTTGATCGGGCTGCCACGGCCCGACAGCACGCCGTCATCATGCGCCGCTTCGGTAAAGCCCATCGAGATGCCAGCACCCACGCTGGCCGCAAGCCCAACCAAAAACGTCGTCCAGGTGTTCTGCGTGGCAAAAGCCGTCGCAAAGATCGGCGCAAGCGTGGAAACAGAGCCATCCATCAGCCCCGCAAGACCGGGCTGCACCCATGTCAGAATAAACTGGCGATGCGCGGCCTTGTCTTCATCATCGCGGGCATCATCGCCCAGATGCTGGGCTTCAAGGCCGATGGCGTGTTGCTCGTGGCCCTGTTCTGCGGCCGCCAGATCGCCCAGCAGCTTGCGGGTCGCGGCATCCGAGGTATTGGCCGCCGCGCGCAGATAGAAATCTGCCGCCTGATGCTCCATCGCGCGGGCCTCTTCGCGAATCCGCTCGAGCTTTAGGTTTTCGGTCAGCCACACTGGCCGGCGCGCATAAAACCCTGCCACATGCTCGCGCCGGATCAGCGGGATTACATCGCCAAAGCGCGCGACATGCAGATCAATCAAGCGCTTGCGGTGGCTGTCTTCTTCGACCGCCATGCCGTCAAACACTGCCGCCGAGGCCGGAAAATCACCGCGCAGGCTTTGGGCATAGCTGCGGTAAATCCGGGCGTCGTCTTCCTCAGAGGAAATCGCAAGCGCAAGGATTTCCTGCTCACTCAGATCAGAAAAACGACGACGGTTTGAAAATCCGGGGATCATGGCGGCCTCTTTTTGGAATGATTCTAAATAAGCTGATTTGGCAGCCAAGGGAAAGTAAAAAATCGCCCCCACCGCTGGAAAACTCTGCCGTGGCATCCGCTTTCCTTGCCCAGCGCTTTGCGCTACCACTTGCAGCGAAACCAAAGGGGACGACAGATGAGCTTTATGGCCCGCGCGACCGCACTTGTTGGCGCAACGATGGTGCTGCTGCGCAGCTTTAACGCACCGAAAATCCAAGCAGTGGGCACGGCCCCTGCCATTCCTTTGGCGAAAAAGCAGGGCATTATGACCTTGAAAATGCCAACAGCGCGCGGTTGGGCCGAAGGCGAGCTGCCGATTGCCGCCGCAGGTCTGAAGGTGAACGCCTTTGCCAGCAACCTGCTGCACCCACGCTGGATCGAAGTTTTGCCAAATGGCGATGTGCTGGTGGCCGAGGCGTTGCAACAGGCCGATCCGCCAAAAACCCTGATGGACCGCGCCGTGCAGGCCACGATGCGCCGCGCTCATGCCTTGGGTGTCAGCGCCAACCGCATCACTCTGTGGCGCGACGCCGATGGCGACGGCGTCGCCGAACAGCGCGAGGTGTTTTTGGAACATCAGAACCAACCCTTTGGCATGGCCTTGGTCAATGGCACCTTTTACGTCGGCAATACCGACGGCATTTCGGCCTTTCCCTATCAAGACGGCGCGCTTGCTTTGCAGGGCGCGGGCACCAAGCTGTGTGATTTCAAACCCGGTGGCCATTGGACGCGCAGCCTGATCGCCTCGGTTGATGGCGGCAAGATTTATGCAGGCGTAGGCTCGCTTTCCAACATTGGCGACAATGGGATGCAGGCCGAAGAAGGCCGCGCCTGCATCTGGGAATATGACATTGCCAGCGGTCAGGCGCGGATCTTTGCCAGCGGCTTGCGCAATGCGGTCGGCACCGCTTGGGAGCCGGTCACCGGCGCTTTGTGGACGGTGGTCAACGAGCGTGACGGTCTGGGCGACGAGACCCCGCCCGATTACCTGACCTCGGTTCAAGACGGCGGCTTTTATGGCTGGCCCTATTGCTATTGGGGCAAAACCGTTGACGACCGCGTGCCGCAAGACCCAGCTTTGGTCGCCCGTGCGATCACGCCTGATTATGCGTTGGGCGGGCACACCGCGTCTTTGGGCCTGTGCTGGATGCCTGATGGCACCCTGCCCGGCTTTGGCGAAGGGATGGTGATTGGTCAGCACGGATCGTGGAACCGCTCGACCCTTAGCGGCTATAAGCTGATCTTTGTGCCGTTCAAAGACGGCAAGCCTGCCGGAAAGCCGCGCGATATTCTGTCGGGCTTTTTGTCCGAAGATGAAAAATTCTCGCGCGGGCGTCCGGTTGGGGTCAAAGTTGGGCCAGATAAGCGGTCTTTGCTGATGGCTGATGACGTTGGCAACGTAATCTGGCGGGTTTCTGCGGCCTAAACCGGCGAAAAACTGACGAAAACCGCGGATATTCGCGGTTTTCGCTGGCATTTTTCCGTCTCAAGCTGCATTTGTCGCATAATCTACCTGGCAAGAGGCCAAAAATGCCATCTGGGCAGCTGAAAGACCAAAGAGACCCGCAGATCTCTGCGACCGATGTCACTGGTCTGGTTACCGGTGCCGTTGATGCTGCAAATTTCTTAAAGGCTTTGGGCAACGAAGGCCGTCTCACTATTCTGTGCTATCTGACCTCGGGGCCAAAAAGCGTGACTGCGCTGGAAAAGCTGCTCGACTCGCGGCAAGCCGCTGTCAGCCAGCATCTGGCGCGGCTGCGGCTGGAAGGGCTGGTCGAGGCGCGGCGCGAAGGCCAAGCGATTTTCTATTCAATCCGCGACCCCAAGGTCACCGCCGCAATCAAATGTCTGGCGGCCCTTTACGGCGTGGCGGAAACCAGCGCAGACTGAAACGGCTGATCCACGGGAGGGGAGCATGGCAGATCTACCATTTGGCTTGCTTGCGGCGCTTGTTGGGCTGATCGGCGGTCTGGCCTTGGGGCTTGCCGCGCGGTTGGGGCAGTTTTGCACGCTGGGCGCGATTGAAACCGCGGTTTACGGCGACGATCAGCGGCGGCTGCGGCTCTGGGGCATTGTTGTCGGCGTGGCGATTTTTGGCACGCAACTGGCGGCAAGGCAGGGGCTGATCGACCTGCCGCAGACGATGTATCATCAGTTTGCCTGGAACCCGCTGTCCAGCATCTTTGGCGGGCTGCTGTTTGGCTATGGCATGGCGATGGCGGGGAACTGCGGCTTCGGCGCGCTGGTGCGCTTTGGCGGCGGAGATTTGCGGTCTTTGGTCGTGGTGGTGGTGATGGGGCTTTTCGGCTTTATTGCCCTGTCAGGCCCCTTGGCCGAGCTGCGGATCGCGCTGTTTCCGCAGCGCTTGGCCGCCGGACCCCAGGGGATCACCGAAACCGCGCAGCGCCTGATTGGCCTGTCGCCGATGCTGACGGCAAGCCTGATCGGTTTGGCGGCGGTGATCTGGGCGCTGGCCTATGCACCCTTGCGCCAGTCACCCCGCATGCTGTTTTGGGGCGCTGTGGCGGGGCTGTCGGTGGTCTGGGCCTTTGTTGGCACCACTTGGCTGAACATCAACAGTTTTGGCGAGGTTGGTGTCGAAGGCCCCTCCTTTACCGCACCGATTGGCCGGACGCTGATCTATCTGATGACCTCGACCGCCGGCGGGCTGACGTTTTCGGTCGGCTCGGTGGCGGGGGTGCTGCTGGGTGCGCTGGCAGGATCAACCCTGCGCGGGCTGTTTCGCTGGGAGGCCTGTGAAGACCCGCGCGAATTGGGCCGCCAAGTTGGCGGCGCCGCGCTGATGGGCATTGGCGGCGTGATCGCCATGGGATGCTCGGTTGGCCAAGGCGTAACGGCGATGGCGGCGCTGGCCTGGTCTGGGCCTGTGACGCTTGCCGCAATCGGGGTCGGCGCGGTGATTGGCCTGCGGCGGCTGATCGCCGGATTTCAGCCCGAATAGCACAAGGACGTTTATGACCGATTTCGCTGACGCCGCCCGACAATCGACCAAACGCCTGCGCGAGTTGTTTCCGCGCACGCCTTTGCAGCGCAACGATTATCTGTCGCGCCGGTATGGCGCCGAAATCTGGTTGAAACGCGAAGATCTGTCACCGGTGCGCAGCTATAAACTGCGCGGTGCCTTTACCGCCATGCGCAAAGTGCGCGCGGCCAAGCCCGAGCAGACCGAATTTGTCTGCGCCAGCGCGGGCAATCATGCGCAGGGCGTTGCCTTTGCCTGCAAACATTTTGGTGTTACCGGCACGATTTTTATGCCGGTGACAACGCCGCAGCAAAAGATCGACAAAACCCGTGCCTTTGGCGGAGATTGGGTGCGGATTGTGCTGACGGGTGATTATTTCGACAAGACTCTTGGCGCAGCACAGGCGTTTTGTACCGAAAAAGGCGCGCATTTTTTGTCACCCTTTGACGACGAGGATGTGATCGAAGGCCAAGCCTCGGTCGCGGTGGAAATGCTAGATCAGCTTGGCCAAGCGCCCGATTTGGTGATCTTGCCCGTGGGCGGCGGCGGGCTTGCCTCTGGCGTAACCCGATATCTGCGCAGCGAGGCGCCGCAAACAGAGTTTCGCTTTGTCGAACCCTTGGGCGGTGCCAGCCTGACCGCAGCGCTTGCGGGGCATGGCCCCGTAACGCTGAAAAAGGTAAACAGCTTTGTCGATGGCGCCGCCGTGGCCCGCCTGGGTGCGCGCACCTTCGAAGCACTGAAGATAGTGCGTGCGGATGAGGTCTTGCTGGCCCCCGAAGACCGCATCTGCGTCACCATGCTGGAAATGCTGAACATCGAAGGCATCGTGCTGGAACCTGCGGGTGCGCTGTCGATTGATGTCTTGCCAGAGCTTGCCGATCTGATTGCCGGCAAAACCGTGATCTGCGTTACATCGGGCGGGAATTTCGATTTTGAACGGCTGCCCGAAGTGAAAGAACGCGCCCAGCGCTATTCGGGGGTGAAAAAATACTTCATCTTGCGGATGCCACAGCGCCCCGGCGCCCTGCGCGAGTTTCTGTCAATGCTGGGCCCCGATGACGATATTGCCCGCTTTGAATATCTGAAGAAATCGGCGCGCAACTTTGGCTCGGTCTTGATCGGAATTGAGACCAGCCGGGCAGAGAACTTTAAACTTTTGTTCGATCAATTGGACGAAGCGGCCTTCAGCTATCGCGACATCACCAATGACGATATTTTGTCCGAGTTTCTGATCTAGCCCCCCTCTTCTGGCGCGACACCCTTTAGCAGGATCGATTTCGACTGCTGATAACAGTCGATCACCGTCGCAAGCTCGATATCGCAACTGCCTGTCGCCGCACGTTTTTCCCCCTCCTGACAGAGGGCAGCGAAACGGCGAAATCCCAAATTCAGGGCAGCTCCTTTTAAGAAATGCAGATCCGCTTCCAGCGCTGTGGCACCCGCGCTGACAGAAATGCGGGCAATCACCTCATCTGCTTCCAACAAGAAAAGCTCGACCACTTCGGCAAAATCATCATCCCCGATTTCTGAACGCAATTCGTTCAGCCGATCCCAATCAATCATCGCGCGGTCTGCCTTTCGATGTTTCTCTGACAATTCTGGCGGTCGAGGCTTAAGAAATCGTAACGGAGAAAACCCAGAAAACGCGCAGTTTTAGGCTTCATCTTGCGTTAATCTTCCGAGGTCAAAACAGCGGCAGACAAAGGAGACTGCCGTGACGATCAGCACCCCCCCCGCCACCTTCAAGGATACGCGCAGCGGCTTGCCACCGCGTCCGGTGCTGGTTGTCGACGACAGCAAAGCCCAGCGCCGCATCTTGCAAATGCAGTTAACGCGCTGGGGCTATGATGTCACCGAAGCTGGCTCTGGCGAAGAGGCTTTGGCGCTGTGTCAGACCAAACATTTTGATATCATCCTGTCAGATTGGATGATGACAGGCATGTCAGGGCTGGAATTTTGCAAGGCCTTTCGCGCACTTCCGCGTGAAGCCTATGGGTATTTCGTGCTGCTGACCTCGAAATCTGAAAAGGCGGAAATCGCCGATGGGCTGGAACATGGCGCCGATGATTTTGTCTCGAAACCGGTTAACGCAGACGAGTTGCGCGCCCGCCTGCGCTCGGGCACGCGCATTCTCGGCATGCAGGATGAACTGGTCGAAAAGAACCGGCTGATCAGCAGCACCTTGGGGAAACTGCAAGCGATGTATGATTCGCTTGACCGCGATCTGATCGAGGCGCGCAAGTTGCAACAAACCTTGGTGCGCGAGCGGTTTCGTGATTTTGGCGCGGGAACGGCGGCGCTGATGCTGCGCCCCTCGGGTCATGTCGGCGGAGATCTGGTGGGCAGCTTTGTGATCGATGACGACAGGGTTGTGATTTATGCGGTGGATGTCTCGGGCCATGGCGTGGCTTCGGCGATGATGACGGCACGGTTGGCAGGTTTGCTTTCTGGCGGCTCGGCCGATCAGAATATCGCGCTCCGAACCGGTCCGGATGGCCGCAAAGACGCTTGGCGGCCGGCCGAGGTGGCGGAACGGCTGAACCGAATGATGCTGGAAGACATTCAGGTGGATCAGTATTTTACCCTCGCCTATGCCGAGATCAACCTGCGAACTGGCGCGACCTGCCTTGTTCAGGCTGGCCATCCACATCCGATTTTATTGCATAAAAATGGCCGGATCGAAGAATTGGGCAACGGCGGCATGCCGATTGGCTTGATCACCGATGCGACCTTTCAACAGACCGAATTTACGCTGCGGCCAGGGGATCGGTTGTTTCTGGTCTCAGACGGCGTGACCGAATGCCCTAGCCCCGCAGGGGATGAATTGGGCGCGCAGGGCATGATCAGCCTGCTGCGGCAAAACTTGCCACTGAACAGCCCGCAATTGCTCGAGGCGCTGCTGTGGGATCTAAACAGCTTTGCCGGTGGGCAAGACTTTCCCGATGATGTTTCGGGCCTGATCTTTGACTATCGTGGCGATCCCTGACGCAAAGCCCGCGCCAACATGGCACGGTCGCCCTCATTGCCCAAAAGCTGCAAGGCGTCTTTCGGGTCAAGCCAAACCGCCTGATGTCCGGCCTCGGTCGGGGCGCTGATTCGCAGCGTTGGCCGCGCAAGGTAAACCGTGCACAGCTTTTCCGCCCAAAGCTCGTATTCCGGCATAAAGGTAAAGCGGCGAAACGCCCCCAAACGCCGCAGTCCCGCGATATGCCAGCCGGTTTCTTCCATCACCTCGCGGTGCAGGGCGGCAATGGGATGCTCGCCGGGGTCTATCCCCCCACCGGGCAACTGAAATTCGGGCGTCGGCGCCGCCTGATGCGTAACCAAAAGCCCGTCCCTATCCAGCAAAACCGCATAGACCCCCGGCCGTCGGGTATAGCGGCGGCCCATCTGCGGCGCGTTTCCATAGCGTTTGATCATGCCGACCCCTTGGCCCTGCGGTTGCTCTGACTATATAGGCGCTGTATGCCAAGTCTGGCACGTTTAGGAAACCCCATGACCCTTGGAACGCAAATCGCTTGGGATGACACTGTCCTCCCCTTTCAACTTGATCTTTCGGACATCCGCGGCCGCGTTGCGCGGCTGGACGGGGTGCTGGACAATGTCTTGCGCCAACACAGCTATCCCCCCGTGATCGAAGCCTTGGTTGCCGAGGCTGCGGTGCTGACCGCGCTGATCGGGCAATCGGTGAAACTGCGCTGGAAGCTAAGCTTGCAGATCCGGGGCAATGGGCCGGCGCGTCTGATTGCAACCGACTATTACGGCCCCAGCGAAGACGGCGAACCCGCGCGCATCCGCGCTTGGGCCAGCTATGACGCAGATCGGCTGGATCATGCGGCAACGCCCTTTAGCCAGATCGGCGAAGGCTATTTCGCGATCATGATTGATCAGGGCCAAGATATGCAGCCCTATCAGGGGCTTACGCCAATCTCTGGCAATTCCTTGGCCGATTGCGCCCAGACCTATTTCGCGCAATCCGAGCAGATTCCGACGCGGTTTTCCCTGACCTATGGCAAAAGCCAGCGTCCGGGCGAGGCCGCGCATTGGCGGGCCGGCGGCGTTATGCTGCAGCATATGCCAAGCATGGGCGGGGTTGCGGCGGGCGAAGGGTCGGGCGAGGGCGGCTTGCTTGATCACACCGACATTCTGGCGGGGGCCGAGGCTGAAAACTGGAACCGCGCCAATATGCTGCTGGACACGGTCGAAGAGCTCGAGATGATCGGCCCCACCGTTGCGCCGACCGATCTTTTGGTGCGCCTGTTCCACGAAGAAGGCCCGCGCGTCTATGACGCCACGCCGGTCAAATTCGGCTGTTCGTGCAGCGAAGACAAAGTGCGGCAAGCGATGTCGATCTATTCGGCAAAAGACATCAAAACGATGACCACCGACGAAGGCCTTGTCACAGCCGACTGCCAGTTCTGCGGCGCGCATTATGAAATGGACCCCACCACCTTGGGGATCGAGGCAGAAAAGGCAAAGGGCAATGCAGGCTGAGGTAGATCGCCTGATCGCGGCGCTGGGTCGCGCGGCGGGCGCTTCGTCTGATTTTGATCTGAACCCAAACGCCGCCCCCTCTGCGGGCGGCGTTTTGCGTCCGGCGGCTGTCTTGGTGCCGATCTGGCTGCATCAGGGCCAAGCGCGGCTGATCCTGACCAAACGCGCCTCGCATCTGAAACATCACCCGGGGCAGATCGCCTTTCCGGGCGGCAAGATCGATGACAGTGACGAAAGCCCCGAAGCCGCCGCCCTGCGCGAGGCTTGGGAAGAGATCGGTCTGCCACCGGATCGGGTGCAGATCTTGGGGCGGCTGGGCACGCATGAAACCGTCACCAGCTATAGCATCATCCCGATTTTAAGCCTTGTTCGAGACGCTTTTACCCCCACGCCCGAGCGCGGCGAGGTCGAGGAAGTCTTCTCGGTGCCGCTGGCGCATGTGCTGGATCGGGCGCGCTATATCGTCGAAGGGCGGATCTGGAAGGGGCAGCCAAGGCAGTATTATGCTGTGCCCTATGGCCCCTATTACATCTGGGGTGCCACGGCGCGGATTTTGCGCGGTTTGGCGGAAAGGGCGGCACAGTGAAGATCAGCGGCGATTGGATCAGCCATGCCGGCACGCAGGCGCTTTGCGCGGCGCTAACGGCGGCGGGCTATCGCGCGCTGTTTGTTGGCGGCTGCGTGCGCAATGCGCTGATGGCGCGGGCTGTGGCTGATATTGATATCGCCACCGATGCTTTGCCCGAAATCGTCACCAATATAGCGGAAACCGCAGGGTTTCGGGTTGTTCCGACCGGGATCGAACATGGCACTGTCACGGTGATCGCCCAAGGCGTGGCGCATGAGGTCACAACCTTTCGCCGCGACATCGCCACCGATGGCCGCCACGCCACTGTGGCTTTTGCCACCGATATCGCCCAAGACGCCGCGCGGCGCGATTTCACCATGAACGCGCTTTATGCACAGGCTGATGGCAGCGTCATCGACCCGCTGGGCGGCTTGGCCGATCTGCAAGCGCGGCATCTGCGCTTTGTCGGCGAGGCTTCGGCCCGCATCCGCGAGGATTATCTGCGCATTCTGCGCTTTTTCCGCTTTTACGCGATTTATGGCGACCCAAGTCAGGGCATCGACGCCGAAGGTCTGGCGGCCTGCGCGGAAAATCTTGAAGGGCTGGCGGATTTATCGCGTGAAAGAGTGGGTGCAGAAATGCGCAAGCTTTTGGCCGCCGCAGACCCCGCCCCCGCCATCGCCAGCATGGCGCAGGCCGGCGTTCTGGCGCAGATCTTACCGGGCGCCAGCCCCCGCGCGCTTGCGCCACTTGTGCATCTAGAGGCAGGTCTGCCGCCTGACTGGCAAGCGCGGCTGGCGGTGATCGGTGGCGAGACTCTGACAGAGGCGCTGCGGCTGTCAAAGGCAGAAACAGTCACTATTATGCGGATTAGAGACGAAATCGGCAGCACCGCGACCCCCGCCGCCCTTGGCTGGAAGTTTGGCGCGCAGGTGGCGCAGGCGGTGGTTTTGGCCCGTGCTGCGGTGCTTGAAGCGCCACTGCCCATCGGCTGGCAAAGCGAGATCGCGCGCGGGGCAGGTGCGGCCCTGCCAGTGACCGCAGCCGACCTGATGCCCGCCCTGCAAGGCCCCGACTTGGGCAAGCGTCTGCGCGAAATCGAAGCGCGCTGGCTTGCCTCTGACCTCTATCTCGGCAAAGCTGCACTGCTGGCCTAGATCTTCTGGGCCCCGAGCTTTGGCTCTGGTTTTGCAAGAGATACCCATGTTCAAGTTCTTTGAAGGTCTGGTCGACCCCTACGCCCCCTATGCCGAAACCGATACGCCGCCGCGCAAGCTGTGGCCGTTTTTGCGCGACTATATCCGCCCATTTCGCAAGGTCTTTGCGATCACGGCTGTGGTCTCGACGCTGAACTCGGTGTTTGACGTTGGGCTGATTTGGTATCTGGGGCGGATGGTCGATCTGCTGGCCAATGGCGAACCCGCACAGGTTTGGGCCAGCCATGGCACCGAGATCATTCTGGTGGCGCTTGCTGTGCTGATCCTGCGGCCCTTGGTGGGCGGCACCGGGGTGGCGCTGCTGCACAACACCATTTTGCCGAACTTTGGCACGATGATGCGCTGGCGCGCGCATCGGCATGTGCTGCGCCAACCCGTCGGCTGGTTTGAAAGCGATTTCGCGGGGCGGATTGCCAATCGCATCATGCAGGCGCCTCCGGCGGCGGGCGAGGCGGTGTTTCAAACCTTTGACGCGGTTGCTTTTGCCTCGACCACCTTGGTGGGGGCGGCAATCATGCTGGCGGGGGCGGATCCGCGGCTGCTGTTGCCGCTGGTGATCTGGTTTGCGGGCTATATCGCGCTGATGCGCTGGACGGTGCGGCGCGCGGGGCCTGCGGCCACGGCCAGCTCGGAGGCGCGTTCGGCGGTGACGGGGCGGGTGGTGGATGCCTATTCCAACATCCATTCGGTCAAGCTTTTCGCGCATCACGATCTAGAGCTGACCTACGGGCGTGAGGCCATCGACAAAGCGCGCACCACCTTTATGACCGAGATGCGGGTGGTGACCAAGATGGACATCATTCTGACGGTGCTGAACGGGCTTTTGATCACCTCGGTCACCGCTTGGGCGCTGTGGATGTGGTATCACGGCACGGCTTCGGTCGGCACGGTGGCGGCGGCGGTGACGCTGGTGCTGCGGCTGAACAACATGACCTATTGGATCATGTGGGCGACGACGAATCTGGTGCAGAACCTTGGCACCGTGCAAGAGGGGATGGAAACCATCACCCAGCCGATTTCGCTGACCGATCACCCGCAGGCGAAACCGCTTAACTTTACCGCAGGCGCGATCCGGCTTGAGGGGGTTTCGCATCACTATGGCCGCGGTTCGGGTGGGTTGCAAGCGATCAGCCTAGCGGTAAAACCGGGCGAGCGGATCGGGGTGATTGGCCGCTCGGGGGCTGGAAAATCGACGCTGGTGAAGCTGCTGTTGCGGTTCTATGACGCCGAAGAGGGTCGCATTTTGATCGACGGGCAGGATATTGCCACGGTGACGCAAGACAGTCTGCGGCTGCGCATTGGCATGGTGCAACAAGACAGCAGCCTGCTGCACCGATCTGTCCGCGAGAATATCCTCTATGGACGTCCAGATGCAGGCGAGGCCGCGATGATCACAGCGGCCAAGCAGGCCGATGCGCATGATTTCATTCAAACCCTGCAAGACCCCGAAGGCCGGCGCGGCTATGACGCCCATGTCGGCGAACGCGGCGTCAAGCTGTCGGGCGGGCAGCGGCAGCGGGTGGCGCTGGCGCGGGTTATCCTGAAAGACGCGCCGGTGCTTATTCTGGATGAGGCGACAAGCGCGCTGGACAGCGAGGCCGAGGCCGCGATTCAAGACGCGCTGTTTGGGGTGATGCAGGGCAAAACCGTGATTGCGATTGCCCATAGGCTGTCGACGATTGCCGCGATGGACCGGATTATCGTGCTGGAAGACGGCAAAATCGCCGAAGAGGGCAGCCATGCTGCGCTTTTGGCGGCAAACGGGCTATATGCTCGGTTCTGGGCGCGTCAATCTGGCGGCTTTATCGGTTTGGAGGAAGACGCATGAAATTTGGCCCAAGGATAGAGCCGTTTCGCGCCGCCACAGACGTGCCGCCGCGCAGCACTTGGGCGTTTTTCCGTTGGGCCTTGGAGGGCGCTTGGCCCGGCTTGCTTTGGGCCGGGTTTTGGTCAGCGCTTGGTGGCTCGCTAGAGGCGATTTCGGCGACTATTCTGGGCGATGTGATTGATGCCGCAAACACGGCCAACCCGGCGACGGTTTGGGTCGATCATTTCGCCCTGTTTGCATTTTTTGTCGGCTTTTATCTGATCGTGCGGCCCTTGGTGTTTGGCATCAGCACTGCGGCAAGCGCGATTGTGGTGGAACCGAACCTGTTTCCGCTGATCTTGTCACGCATGCACCGCTGGACCTTGGGTCAGGCAGTGACGTTTTTTGACAATGATTTTGCCGGACGAATCGCGCAAAAACAAATGCAGGTGGCGCGGGCGGCGACTGATGTTGCAACCGGCACGATTGAAACCGTGGCCTTTGCCTTGGCCAGCGTGCTGGGGTCTTTCACCCTGCTGGCCACGATTGACGCGCGGATTTCGGTGCTGCTGCTGTTCTGGATTGCAGCCTATATCCTGTTCATCAAGGGCTTTTTAAAGCAGGTGCGCGGGGCCTCTGGCGCCCGGGCGGCGGCGCGCGCGATGGTGACAGGGCAGATCGTCGACACCGTGACCAATATGAAAACCGTCAAGCTGTTCGCGCATTCCAAGCATGAGGATTCGGTTGCGCTTGAGGCGATGGGCGCGTTTCGCAGCAAGGCGATTGAATATGGCGTGATCTCAAGCTGGTTCCGGCTTAGTCTGATGGGGGTGGCGGGCGTGCTGCCGGTCCTATTGGTGGGTGCGACGGTCTGGCTTTGGTCGCATGGCGCGGCCACCTCGGGCGATATTGCGGCGGCGGGGGCGATTTCGTTTCGACTGGCGCAGATGACGGGCTGGGTGTCCTTCAGTCTGATGGGGATCTTTGGCAATCTGGGCGAGGTGGAAGACGGTGTTAAAACCCTGACACCGCCCTATACTTTGAAAGATTCCGACACCGCGATCGAGATGCCGCGCGCAAAGGGCGAGGTGGTGATGCGCGGAGTGTCCTTTGCCTATGGCCGCAAAAAGGGCGGGCTCGACACAGTTGATCTGATCATCAAACCCGGCGAAAAGATCGGGCTTGTCGGAGCTTCGGGGGCGGGGAAAACCACCTTGGTGTCTTTGCTTTTGCGGCTCTATGATGCCGAAAAAGGCGCTGTTTTGGTCGATGGCCATGATGTGCGCGATGTCACGCAGGAATCTTTGCGCCGTCAGATCGGCATGGTCACGCAGGAAACCGCGATGTTCAACCGCACCGCGCGCGAGAATATTCTGTATGGCAACCCGGATGCGAGTGACGAGCAGGTCTTTGCCGCCGCCCGCCAAGCCGAAGCGCATGAGTTCATTCTGGGGCTGAAGGATTTTGCCGGCCGCACCGGCTATGACGCCTTTCTGGGCGAGCGCGGGGTCAAGCTTTCGGGCGGGCAGCGCCAGCGGATCGCCTTGGCGCGGGCGTTTTTGAAAGACGCGCCGATTCTGGTGCTGGATGAGGCGACAAGCGCGCTGGATTCCGAGGTCGAGGCCAGCATCCAAGACGCGCTTGCCAAGGTGATGCAGGGCAAAACCGTGCTGGCGATTGCGCACCGGCTGTCCACGATTGCGGAGATGGACCGCATTGTCGTGCTTGACGCGGGCCAGATTGTAGAACAGGGCAGCCATGCGGAACTTTTGGCCGCGAATGGGCTTTATGCCCGCTATTGGAACCGCCAGTCGGGCGGCTTCATCGGCACCGAAGAAAAGGAAGCGGCAGAGTGAAAGTTACCATCGATCGGCTTGGGCATTTGGGCGACGGCGTGGCGCAGGGGCCAAACGGGACGATCTTTGTGCCCGGCATGCTGCCCGGCGAAGAGGTCGAAGGCGATCTGCAGGGCGACCAGCTTGCCGATTTTCGCATTCTGACGCCTTCGGTCAATCGGGTCAAACCGCCCTGTTCGCATGCCAAGACCTGTGGCGGCTGTCTGATGCAGCATGCCTCGGATGCTTTTGTCGCCGATTGGAAGCTGGGCATCGTCAAGGGCGCGCTGGCGGGTCAGGGCCTAGAGGCCGAGTTTCGACCGATCCTGACCTCGCCGCCAAAATCGCGGCGGCGTGCCACCATCGCGGCACGGCGCACCAAGAACGGCGCGCTGATGGGCTTTCACGCGCGGGCCTCTGACATGGTCGTCAATGTGCCAAATTGCCAATTGCTGCACCCTGATCTGATCGCCACCTTTCCGGGGCTTGAAGCGCTGGTCAAGCTGGGCGGCTCGCGCTCGGGCGAGGTGTCTTTGACGGTCACACGCTCGCTTGCGGGGGCAGATGTCATGGTGGTTGGCGGCAAAGAGTTGGATTCGGGCCTGCTGCTGGAATTGGCGCGGGTGACGGAAAGCTTTGGCTTTGCGCGGCTGACCTGGAACGGCGAAACGGTGGCGCTGCGCACGGCGCCGATGCAACGCTTTGGCAAGGCGCTGGTCTCGCCGCCACCCGGTGCCTTTTTGCAGGCCACAGCCGAGGGCGAGCAGGCGCTGCTGCGCTCGGTCGCCTTGGCGATTGGGCCTGCGCGCAAGATCGTTGATCTTTTCGCAGGCGTCGGCACCTTTGCCCTGCCCTTGGCCGAACGCGCCGAGGTGCATGCCGTGGAAGGCGATGCGCCGATGATGGCAGCGCTGGAAAAGGGCGCCAACAACGCCCAAGGCCTAAAGCGCGTCACGGTGGAAACCCGCGATCTGTTCCGCCGCCCGCTGGAACCTGACGAGTTCAAAGGCGTCGAGGCCGTGGTGATCGACCCACCGCGCGCCGGTGCAGAGGCGCAGATGGCGACCTTGGCGCGCTCTGGTGTGCCGGTGATTGCCTCGGTGTCATGCAACCCGATCAGCTTTGCCCGAGATGCGAAAACTTTGATCGCGGGTGGCTATCATCTGGACTGGGTGCAGGTTGTCGATCAGTTCCGCTGGTCGGCGCATGTGGAATTGGTGGCACGGTTTTCGCGCAGCTAGGGCTTGGATCGCAGGGGTTTGCGCCGAAAGACGGCCTCTAGGCAGGCTGTCTGCTTTGCGTTAAAACGCCCCAAACACAAAAAACGCGGGCAGATCATGCATATTTTTCGTATCCTCTTGGTTGTGCTTGCTGGGCTGGTGCTGACCGCCTGCGACTCCAAGTTCCAAACCTATAACGGCCCCACCGTAAATATGATCGAGGTGCATAAATCCGAACGCAAGATGTATATGCTGCACGACGGTCAGGTGGTGAAAACCTATGACATCAATCTGGGAGGCAACCCGATTGGGCATAAACAATTTGAAGGCGATATGAAGACACCAGAAGGCGTCTATTACATCAGCACCAAGAATCCAAAATCCAGCTTTCATTTGTCTTTGCAGATCAGCTATCCAAATGCGGCCGATCGCGCCTATGCTGCGGCTCAGGGCAAGCAACCGGGAGGCGATATCTTTATCCACGGCGGCCCGCGAACCAAAACACCGCAGCCCAAGCGGCGATTCTGGCAGACTGCCAAGGAAAAACCCTCGGATTGGACCGCCGGTTGCATTGCTGTGACAGATCGTGAGATCGAAGAGATCTATGCCATGATCAGCACCCGCACCCCGATCCGCATTCTGCCCTGAAAAAGGGGCCACTGCGGCCCCCTTTCTGATCATAAGGCCGCAAGGTTTCAGCCGCCTGTAAGCAGCGTCCACCAGATCTTGCCCGAGGTTTCTTGATACCAGGCAAAGCCAAGCTCGCGCGCACGCGGATCAAGAATGATGGCGCGGGTGTCGGGGTCTTTCATCCAAGCCGAAAGCGTCTCCAGTTCGGTCTGGAAGGTCTCGGAAATCACTTCACCAAGGAAGGTGCCGGTGTAATTCACCCGCTGCACCCGCAACAGCGGCGAAGAACCGTCAGAACCGAAATGCCACGGCCGGTTTTGCACCGCCATATCGCGCGAATGGGTCAGGCAGGCCGCATTCAGAGCCGCATTAAAGCTGACCGGCTGCACGCCGCGCGCCGCGCGCAGGCTGTTCACCGCATCCAGCAAGCGAAACGGAATCTCAGAGGCCGTCGCAGCATTGATCCGATAGACCTGCGGCAACGCATTGCCGCTCGAATCGACCGCAGGCGCAGAGGTTACGCAGCCTGCCAAAAGAAGTGTCGCGCCACCTGCGATTAAGGCCGTTCGTCTGTTCATATTTATACCCTAGCAAGCCATTTTGGCTTTTTGATTGCCCGTACTTATCGAAATTACGCGCCATATTCAAACTCTAGTCGGCAAAAACACCGCAAGGCCAGCGTCTCCTTGCCGAATGACGTTCCTTTGATTTGCGGCTTTGGACGCGAAAGCGTAAACAGCCAAAAAGAGCAGCTATAAAAGGGAGATCTGCGGATGACCGCCGAAACTCGCGAAACAGTGAATCGTCGTATGTTCATGGGGGGCGCCGCAACCGCGCTGACCGCCGCCGCAGTACCGGCATTTTCCCAAACTATCGGCAGCACCGAGGCCGATACGCCCCTGCTTGGCCCTGTACGCAACAATCTTTCCGGGTTTCGGATGCTGAATTGGCAGGATTATTTCGACAACACCCGCAATGGTGTGATCCTTGCCGATCTGACCTCGCGCGCGGTGCATTTCTGGTCGGAAGATCAAACGATTTACAAGCTTTACCCTTCGTCGGTGCCGATCAGCGAAGAATTGACCCGCCGTGGCATGACCGAGGTGATCAAAAAAGTGGTCAATCCGACTTGGACACCGACGACAGATCAGCGTCGGCGGCATCCAGATTGGCCGGACCAAGTTCCTGGCGGCTCGCCCGATAACCCATTGGGCGTGCGCGCACTTTATCTTGGCTGGCCCGCCTATCGCATCCACGGCACCCATGACACCCGCAAAATCGGGCGTCGGTCTTCGGGCGGCTGCGTCGGGCTATATAATGAACATATCATCGAACTTTTTGGGCTGGCCAAAGTTGGCACCCAAGTTCGGCTGCTCTGAAAAACATCTGTACAAACGGATAAGCTGCGCGAAAGAAGCCCTATTCTTTTGCAGTGTGCCTTGCTCTTCACAGGGGTAGGCCAGCACTTTTTCACACCCAAGCGGTAAATGGCGGAAAAGTGTTGCTAAATTGACGAAATCACGGCGTCCTGTTGCGCGTTCGATTTTGTCGGAGTTGCTTTTCCCCAATATGACAAGGTAGATGTGCGTTACGAGGAATATTCTTGGGTGCAGGCCGTCGCCTCTGCGAATTCGGCGGTTTGCTAAAACTGGAGAACACAAATGAAAAAGATCGCTCTTGCTGCCGCTCTGACGGTTGCTGCTTCCACCGCTTTCGCTGGCGGCATGGTTGAACCTACTATGGAACCAGAAGTTGTTGCACAGGCAACCTCCTCTTCGGCAAGCGGCATTGTTGTGCCTTTGCTGCTGTTGGTTGTTCTGGCAGCTGCAGTTTCGTCCAACTAATCGTTGGTCAGAACTTGGAAAGGGCGGCAGGGCAACCTGCCGTCCTTTTCTTTTGCGCATCCCTCTTTTGCGCCGCCGGCCAGCTGGGTTAAATCCAGCCCGCCAGATTCTCTTCGATCACCTGTGTCAGGGCTGCAATATGCGCGGCCTCGTCGTTCAGGCAGGGAATATAGGTAAAGACCTCACCGCCCGCATGTTCAAAGGATTCGCGGATCTCGCCGTTGATTTCCTCTAGCGTTTCAATGCAATCGGCGGAAAACGCCGGCGCCATCACTGCGATGCGCTTTTTGCCCTGCTTGGCCAATTCGGCGACATGGTTCACCGTATAGGGCTTCAGCCATTCTTCGCGACCAAAGACCGACTGAAAGGTGACGTCAATCGCGCCCTTGTCCCAGCCCAGCCGTTCGCGCAGCAGTCGCGAGGTTTTTGCGCATTGGCAATGATAGGGGTCGCCCTCCATCAAATAGCGGATCGGCATGCCGTGATACGAGGTCACAAGCACATCGGGGCGATGATCAAGCCCGGCATAGGCGCGCTCGACCGATTGCGCCAAAGCCTCGATATAGGCGGGATGGTCAAAGTATTCTTTCACCGTGCGCGCCGCGGGCTGGCGCTTTTCACGCATCAACGCCGCGAAGAAAGCGTCATTGGCGGTGGCCGAAGTCGCCCCCGCGTAATGCGGATAAAGTGGGAAGAACAAGATCTTTTCGCAGCCAGCCGCCACCATGGCCTGCACCTTGGACTGCGTCGACGGATTGCCGTAACGCATTGCAAAGTCTACCATAATCTCGTCACCATGCTTGGCCTTGATCGCGGCGGCAATGGCTGCGGTTTGGTCTTTGGTGATGGTCAGCAGCGGGCTTTCGTTTTTCTCGTGGTTCCAGATTAGCTTATAATTCGCGCCCGAGGTGAAGGGGCGCTTGGTCAAGATGATCAGCTGCAACAGCGGCTGCCAGATCCAATCCGAGATATCGACGACGCGCTTGTCCGACAGAAATTCGTTCAGATAGCGCCGCATCGACCAATAGTCATAGCCGTCTGGCGTGCCAAGATTGGCCAGCAGAACGCCGATCTTCGGCGCTTTCACCGTTGGGTGATCAGCGGGGGCATGGGCAAGGCGGCCCGTGCCTGCGGGAATATCGGTCATAGCAACTCCTCTTGTTCCCCCCCAGATAACGCAGCTTTGGCTTGGGTCAACTGGGTTTCGTTGCGACCTTTAGCGCATCTTCCAGCCGCGAGATCGCAGATCCCGGTCGCAGCGGCTTTTGCTGGGTCTCATGCGGGGCCCAGCCGGTCAGGGTGATGATCTCGAATGTCGCGGGGATCAGGCCTTCGGCGGTGGCGAAACTTTGCGCATAGATCTGGGCGGCGCGGTCAAAGACGGCGCGGCTTGTCGGGCGGCGCAGACGCGCGTGCAGCGCATTGCCTTCGCCCATCGCGCGCAGATCGCGCATCAGATGCGCGGCATCGCGGTAAAGCACGGTCTTGGCAAAGCTATCGGCCACCGGCAGCGCAAAGCCTGCGCGTTGCAGCAAACCACCCAGATCGCGGATCTCGGCCATGGGCAGCACGCGAGGCGACAGCCCGCCGGTGACCTCGGCTTCGGCCTGCGCAAGGGCGGCGCGCAGCTCGTGCAGGGTTTGGCCGCCAAACAGCAGCCCCAGGAACAGCCCATCCGGCCGCAGCGCGCGGCGACATTGCACCAATTGCCCCACGGGGTCATTGGCCCAATGCAAGGCCATCGCATGCACCACCAGATCAAGCGATTCGGGCTGTAGATCCAAGGTCTCGGCATCGGGAATTGTCTGGTATGGCTGCCAAACCTGCGGAAATCCGGTGACGATCCGCGCATCCGTAAAGGTTTTGTTAACCTCACTCAGGCGATCCTGCACTTCGAACACCGCCTCTTCTTGCAAAAACAGCGCCGTCGCGCGGGCGCGGTGCAGGGTCAAGGCGGTGCGGTCGGTCAAAAGTGGCGTCATGGCGCGGACCATAGGAGTGTGGCATGGGAATGCAAGATCTGCTGCATCTGATCTATCCGCCGCAGTGCCTGACCTGCGATGCGCGGGTGACCACCGATTTCGGGCTTTGCGGTCCCTGCTGGGCGCAAACGCCGTTTATCGCCGGATTGGTTTGCGACCAATGCGGCACGCCATTGCAGGGCGACACCGAAGAGCAGCAGGCGCTTTGCGATGATTGTCTGACCATCGCGCGGCCTTGGTCGCAGGGGCGGGCGGCCTTGCTTTACAAAGACAATGCGCGGCGGATGGTTCTGGCGTTCAAGCATGGCGACAGGCTTGATCTGGCGCGACCTGCGGCGGCTTGGTTGCTGCGCGCGGCACAGCCCTTGTTGCAGCCCAATATGCTGGTGGCGCCGATTCCGCTGCATTGGACGCGGCTGTTGAAGCGCCGCTATAACCAAGCCGCGATGCTGTCGCGGGGTTTGGCGCGGGCGGCAGGCTTGGAACATTGTCCCGATCTGCTGATTCGTCGCCGCAACACCCAGAGCCAAGAGGGGCGCGGCCGCGACGACCGCTTTGCCAATATGGCCGAGGCTTTGGCCGCCCATCCGCAGCGCGCAAAGCGGATCGAGGGGCGGCATATCTTGCTGATTGACGATGTGATGACCTCTGGCGCCACCTTTGCCGCAGCGGCAGAGGCCTGCATTGCACAGGGCGCAATTGGGATATCTGTTCTTGCACTGGCGCGCGTTGCTAAGGATGCCTAAATCCCTATAGTCACCTCTGACCATAAGGATGCTGCGATGAAAGCTGTCGAGATTTACACCACCCGCACCTGCCCCTATTGCGTCGCGGCCAAAGGCTTGCTGACCAAAAAGGGCGTGGCCTTTACCGATATTGACGTCGGCGGCGACCCCGCCTTGCGCGCCAAGATGACCCAACGCGCCGGCCGCACCTCGGTGCCGCAGATTTTCATCGCGGGCAGCCATATCGGCGGCTGTGATGATCTGCATGCGCTAGAGCGGTCGGGCAAGCTTGATGCGATGTTGGCCTGATGCGCGTCGGCTTGGTGCAATTGACGGTTAGCGATGATCCTGCCGCCAACCTGACCCAAACCCTGCAGCACCTGCGTGCGGCAGCGGCGGGGGGTGCGGGCTTTGTGCTTACGCCCGAATGCACCAATATGCTGTCGTCAGACCGCGCGCATCAGGGCAGCCATCTGCGGCACGAGGCCGAAGATGAAACCCTGGCCACCCTGCGGGCCGAGGCGCAGGCTTTGGGGGTTTGGCTGTTGATCGGCTCGCTTGGGCTTTTGACCCAGGATGCCGATGGGCGCTTTGCCAATCGGTCGTTCCTGATCGCGCCTTCGGGCGAGATTGCGGCACGCTATGACAAGATTCATATGTTTGACGTCGATGTCTCAGAAACCGAGGTTTACCGAGAATCGGCGGGTTACAGGCCCGGTTCTGCGGCGGTTTTGGCCGAGACGCCCTTTGCCAAAATCGGGCTTTCGGTCTGCTATGATCTGCGCTTTGCGCAGCTGTTTCGCAGGTTGGCGCAGGCGGGGGCACAGATTTTGACCGTGCCCGCCGCCTTTAACCACATCACGGGGGCGGCGCATTGGCATGTCTTGCTGCGCGCGCGGGCGATTGAAACCGGCTGCTTTGTGCTGGCACCGGCGCAGACCGGCTTTCACCCCGAAACCCATGGCAAGGGCCGCAACACCTATGGCCATTCGCTTGTGGTTGCACCTTGGGGCGAGGTTTTGGCCGATGGCGGCACCGAAACGGGCGTGACCTTTGCCGATCTTGACCTGACGCAGGTTGCCAAAGCGCGGGGCCGTGTGCCCAGCCTGCGCCATGACCGCGAGTTCACCGGGCCATGACAGATAAGACCGACGATCTGGCGATCACTTTGTTTGGCGAGCTGTTCATGGCCGATCAGCTGGCGCGCAACCGAATCTCGAAGGCGCTGCCAAAGGGCATGGAGCTGTCGCATTTCTCGGTCCTGAACCACCTTGCGCGGTTGAATGATGAACGCACGCCAGCCCAGCTTGCCCGCGCCTTTCATGTCACCCGTGGCGCGATGACCAATACGCTTGCGAAGCTGGAATGGGCGGGCCATGTGCATGTGCGCCCCGATTGGGATGATGCGCGGCAAAAGTTTGTCGCGCTGTCGCCCTCGGGCCGCCAAGCGCGCGATGCCGCCGTCGCCTCGGTTGCGCCGCTGATTGGCGAGGTGGTCAAGGCCTTAGGCCAAGAGCGCGTGCGCGCGGTGCTGCCGGTGCTGCGCGAAATGCGGCTGCGGCTGGAACGGGACGACAGCTAGGGATGTGGCAGCTGCTTCCCCTGCGCCTGCGCCACGCCTTACTGGGCTACTACCGCCGGATCGAGCAGGCCGAGATCGACCTGATCGCCGCGGGCGTGGCGTTTTACGCCTTTCTGGCGATTTTCCCTGCCGCAGCTGCGATCATCGCCATCTGGGGGTTCGTCTCAGATCCTGCGGTTATTCAACAAGAAGTCGCGCTGTTGAAAGGGTTTTTGCCGCCCGAGGCCTTTAGCCTGATTTCCGATCAGATCACCGCTTTGCTTGCGGTGAACAGCGGCAATCTGGGGCTGACGACGCTGGCCTCGACCGCGCTGGCGCTGTGGTCGGCGCGCGCAGGGGTGGCGGCGCTGATGCGCGGGCTGAATGCCATTCACCATTTGCCGAACCGTTCGGGGCATTTGCACCAGCTGCGCGCCTTGGTACTGACCTTTGTTTTGGTGGGCATGGTGCTGTCAGCGATGACGATTGCGGTGATTTTGCCGCTGATCGTGGCCTATCTGCCCGATATTGCCCAGCGCTTTGCCTTGGCAGAAACCAATCTGGTCTTGGGCATTGTCGCGGGGGTGCTGGCGGTGGGTCTGGCCTATCGGCTGGGGCCAAATTACACCACCAGCCGCACGCCGCTGTTGTCTTGGGGGCTCTTGGTGGCGGTGGTGTTGTGGTTTTTCGCCACCCGCAGCTTTATGCTCTATCTGGCGAATTTCCCGTCTTATAACCGCGTTTATGGCTCTATCGGGGCGGTGGTGGTGCTGCTGATCTGGCTTTATGTCAGCGCCTATGCCGTGCTTTTGGGCGCGGCAGTCGATGCCGAGTTGAACGGCGAGCCGGATCAGTAATCTTTTTGCAACAGCACCCCAAGCCCGGTGCTTCCTGTCGATCCCGCCTTGGCCTGTAGCTTGATGGATTTGCTGATATCAAGGTTCAGGTTGATCTGGCTTTGGCCCTGCTGATCGACGGAGACTTCGGAATAGACCTTTTCGCTGATGTATTTGCCCGCCGTCACTTGGGTCGACCCATCGGCACCGGTTTTCACATCCAGATTGTCCAGCCCCACGCCTTTGCGCAGCTTTGCGATCACGCCATCGCCGCCGCGCCCCGCCAAAGTGGCCACGGCGCTGGCAAGTTGCAGTGCTTGAAACGGTGACAGCGTTTGCAAGCCACGGCCAAACAGCAGTTGCGCCACCACTTCCTCTTCGGGCAGCTCTGGCACCGAGGTAAAACTAACCACGGGGTCAGAGGCCGGACCGATGATGCTAACGCCCGAGGTGATGCCATCGTTTTGCGTCGTCGCGGCGATCTGGACATAGGGCGTCAGCGTGCCCTGCATCTGCAAAAGCGCCTCGGTCAGCTCCAGCCGCTTGCCCAAAATATCCAGACGGCCGCGAATAAGGCTAAAGGCACCAATCGGCACCACGGCATTGGTGCTGCCGGTCAGACGCAGCTCGCCGCCCACTTCGGCATCAAGCCCGCGCCCGCGCACAAACAGCCGGCTTGGGGCCGAAAGCACCACATCCAGCCCAAAACCCGCGCCGCCGCCGCTGCTGGGTTTCGCCTGCGCAATCAGCCCTGCCCGCGCACGGGTGGCATAAACCGCGGCAGGCTCGTTGATATGGCGCAGATCAGCCAAGCCCGAGGCGCCGCTTACGCCGGTTGAAGGCACGCGCAACTCGGTCTCATTCAGCGCAATGCGGCCGGCAATCTGCGCGCCGCCCGTCAGCGGGCCGGTCACGCGGAGCTGACCGTTCAGCCGCGCCTCGTAAAGATCAGGGTCGCGCAGGATGACGCTTTGCAGATCAACCGTCAGATCGCCCGCATAGGGCGCGCGCAGTTCGGCGGTGCCCTGAACCGCAATCCGCCCCCCCGAGGAAACATCCAAGCTAGAGACCACAACCGCCCGCCCCGCCTGCAAGCCAAGCTGCGCCGAGATATTGCGCAGCGAGAATTTCAGCGCCGGATCAGCAAGCTGGCCTTGACTAAGCGTCACCGGCCCCGACAGCGAGGTCAGCTGCAACGGCCCCAGCAGCCGCAGATCAAAGCCAAGCTGGCCCGACACACTGCGCGGCGCGATAAAGGCATTGGCCAAAGCCGCCCGCGCTTGGCCTTTGATCGTCAGATCTGCGGTGTCAAAGCCCTTGGCAAGGCTGCCCTTAACGCTTGCGTCAATCTGGCCCGGCCCCTTTGCGGTCAGATCCAAGGTGGTGCCCTTGGCATCTTGCGCCGCGGTGCCTGTCACCGTCAGCGGCCCCGGAAATTCGGGCAGCAACAGCGCCAGATTGGCGAGCCTTGCATCCAGCTTCACGCGCTGCAGGCTGCCATCCAGCGCGCCGCTGGCTGTCACGCGCAGCTGCGGATTGCTAAGATCGGCGCGGTTAATCTGCACCTGACCCGCGTTCAGCGCCAGCTCAAGTGCCAGCTGCGACGGCCCTGCAAGCAGGCTGTCAATCTGCGCCTGCCCCAGCTGCAGAGATTGGCCGGTGGCCGTCAGCGTCATCTGCGCCTGTGCCTGCGTGCCGGTCAGATGCGCCTTGCCCGACAGGCTGCCGCGATAGCCCGCGCCAAGGCTTTGCAGATCGGTAAAGTTCAGCGTCGCCATCACATCGCTGCCCGCCGAGGCAAGCTGCCCCTGCGCGCTTGCGGTCAGGCTTTGCGCCTGCAACGTCAACTCGCGCAAAGCAACGCCCGTGGTGTCGCGCAAAACCGAGGCGCGCAGCAGCGCAGAGCCGCGCAGCACCGAATCAAGCGGCGCAATCCCAGCGCGCATGTCCTGCCCCTTGGCGGTGGCTTGCAGATCAAAAGCCCCGGTGATCGGGCTGCCGCTGCCTGTCAGGCTGACATCCGCCGCCCCGCCCAAACCGCGCCCCGCCAGACCCGAAAGCCGCGACAGGTCTTGCATTTCGGCGCTGGCTTGGCCGCTGATGGCAAAAGCGCCCGCAAGTCCCGTGATCTGACCCGAGGCTTGGGCGGCATAATCCTCGCCCTGCACGGTCATGCGCCCCAGCGTCAGATTGCCCGCACCTTCGCGCCAAAAGCCCAGCGCATCGCCCCAGATCACCGACCCCAAGGCCCGCGCCAAGGCCTGATCGCGCGGATCAAGCCCTTCGGCGCTGTAGCGGAAACTGCCGCCAACCTGCCGCTTGCCAGCCACCCGCGCAATCCGGCCCGAGCCATCAAGCGACAGGGTGCTTGCACGGAAATCGTCTCTGACAAGGCCAGAAATGGCGATCCTGCCCGCCCAGCCTTCGCCCTGCGCCGCATTATATGAAAGCTTCAAATCGGCACTGCCCACCCGAACCTGCTGCGCTGTGGTCAGCGGCAACAGCACCGCACCCCCCGCAGGATCGGCAATGCGGCCCGTCAGCGCAAAGCTTTGCGGCAGCCCATCAGATTTGACCAAAAGCGCGCCATCCAACCGTAGGGCCTTCGCGCTCAGATGAAACTGCGGCAGGTTCAGCCCACCATCCGCCGTCCGCGTGCCCGCAAGCCTTAGGGCAACTTGATTGCCGAAAAACGCGGCATAGTCGGGCAGAAACAGCGGCGCCATATCGCCCGACAGATCGGCCGCAAAGCCCTGCCCGCCGCCTTCCGCGCCGGTCAGCACCACCTTGCCGCGCAGGCGATCGGTCTGATCGGTTTGCAGGCCGATATCGGCGGTAAAATCCGTCAAAGGCCCGTCGCCCTTGATGCTTAACGACAGCGAGGGCGCCTCGGGCAGACCCAGTTTCACCGCCGCAAGCCCGCCTGCACCCTCTTCGGCCAGCAGATCAACCTTTAGCCGCTGATCCCGATTGGCATAGCTGACCGTCAGCGCAATCTTGCCCTGCGGCCCCGCGCCCGATCGTTGCAGCAACAGGCTGGCCGCCCCCTCGCCGCCGCCAAGTTGCATCGAGGCTTGCAGCTGCGCCTCGACCGCTTGGCCCAGCACCGTCGGCCCAAGGCTGATGTGGTCGGCCATGATCTTACCGATGCTGATCGAGACCGGCAGGTCTGGCAGGGAAAACTGGCCCGCCTCGGGCTTGGCCGCAGCCGAGGGGGTTGGCAGGCGCGCAAGCTCGATGTCCTTGGCGGTCAGCGCCGTCACCACCACGGCGCCGCGCAGCAAAGACGACCGGCTCCAATCCAGATTAACGCCGCGCAGCGTCAGCCAAACGCCCTGATCATCGGCAATCGTCAGGCTCTCAAGACTGGCGGTAGACGACAGCGCGCCCTGAAATCCGGTGACCGTTACCTTGCGCCCCGCCCCGGACAGCGACTCCTCTAGAAAAGCGGTCAGATAATCGCGGCCATCAGTTTGGGCTGTCGCAAAAAGCGGCACTAAGATGGCAAAAATGGCAATTATAATCCGCTTCAAAACGCTTGCCCCAAACCAACATAGACCTGCGCCCCGGCCCCCGTGCTGCCGCCCACCGGCAGCGCCACATCCAGCCGGATCGGCCCGACAGGCGTGGCATAGCGCAGGCCCAGCCCCGCGCCTGAATGCCAATCGCCCGCCTTAAAGAACTGGCGCGCATCCACCCGCCCGATGTCGAAAAACCCTACAAGGCCCAAAGACTCTGTCACTTTTGCCCGCGCCTCGAACGCCCCGCCCACAAAGGCCTGACCCCCCGTGGTAAATGTTGCACCCGCGCTGTTGCGCAACACATCGACACCCAAGGACTGATAGGGCTGGCCCCGCACCGTGCCCGGCCCGCCCGAATAAAACAGATAATCGCGCGGCGTTCCGGCAAGGCTCGCGCCAAAAACCGCCCCCGCTTGCAGCCTTGCGGCCAGCACAAAGCGACGGCCGGCATCAAGGTTCTTATATCCGCGCAGATCCAAGCTGGCCCGCGCACCACTGTCGGTAACGCCGTAGCCCAGAAACGGTTTCAGCTCTGCCGCGGCGTAAATATTGCCGGTCGGATCGGTCTTGCTGTCGCGCAGATCCCAAACCAAACCCAGCGGCAATGACAAAGCGCGATACAGGGTCTTGCCGCCACTATCGGTCACACGGGAATAATCAAAGGCCAACGCCGCTGTGCCGGTCAGCTTGGGCGAAAAGATATGCTCCAGTCCAAGGCTGGCGGTGAGGTAATTGGAATCGTAATCCACCTCTTGCAGCCGGCCAAAGCCTGCGCCCACGGTCAGCGTCGTATCGGCGTCAAAGGTGGCAGGGCGCGCAAGGCTGCTGCCAAAGCTATAGTCGACGCCGCCGCTTTTGGTGCCGATATTCTTGATTGCGCCATCAAAGGTCAGCCGCTCTGCACCACCAAACAGATTGCGGTGCAGCCATTGCCCGGTCAGCGACAGGCCCTCAGCGCTGGCAATCTCGGCGCCAAAGCTATAGCGCCGCCGCTTTTCCTCGACCAATTTGGCGGTAATGCCCAGCAGATCCGGCGCGGTGATGGCGTCATCTTCAACCAGCGTCACCGATTTGAACACACCCGTGCGCCGCAAGCGCTGCGCCGCGGTGTCCAAATCACGCGGGCGAAACAGCTGCCCCTCTGGCAGACCGGCAATCGCGCGCAGACGGGCCGGCTTCATCCGCTCGGCGCCCTCGATCTGCAAAGCGCCAAACCGCAGCTTTGGCCCCGGGTTGAGGGTGATATGTGCCGCCAAGCTGCTGCCCTGATGATCGGCAATCAGGCTCTGTTTCGCCACTTTCGCCTTGGCATAGCCCAGCGTCCGCCAAGCCGTCACACCCGCCGTCACCGCCTGTATCACGACGCCGCTTTCAGCCGGCTGGCCCAATGCAAAGCCTTCCGGCAAAACCGTTGCCGCAGCCAAAGGCGCCAGGTCAGCGCTTGAAAAGCCAAAGACCGGCCCGGCTTCCACCGCGACCCTAACCACCGAAATCGACTTCGGCGCGTTTAAAGGCGCAATCGAGGCCGCCTCGATGCCATCAAGATAAACGTGGATCACCGCCGAATAATGCCCACCCGCATAAAGCCGGTTCAGCAAACTGCCATATTCCGCCCGCGCATCAGCAAAAATCTCTTGTGCCGAGACCTTCCCCGCCTTTTGCGAGGCCAGCAAAACCGAGGCCGCTCGCAATTCGCTTTCAAGCGCCGAGGGCGCAGCCGTCACCGCAAAGTCCAAACGCTCCAGCGCCGAAGCCGCCCCCGAAGCCAAAAGCCCCGCAACCGCCCATCCCGCCGCGATTGCCCTGCCCCTGACACGCCTCATGGTCTCTCCATCTTGGTTGCGCGCAGTATGACCTCTTGCCCCACAAAGCACAACGCAAGCAAAGATCACAACTGATTGCACGACTTGCTCTGGCGCATTTCCGCTATAGGTTCAAACAATAACGCGACGCGCCCCAGCTTGCCAAAACAGTCTTGGGACAACAGCCAAAGGATCCGCCTATGTATACCGCCGCCGAAACCCGCTACGACCGCATGATCTACCGCCACTGCGGCGCTTCAGGGCTGAAACTGCCCGCCATCTCGCTTGGGCTCTGGCACAACTTTGGTGAAGACACCCCCCATGCCACCAAGCGCGCAATCTGCCAAACCGCCTTTGATCACGGCATCACCCATTTCGATCTGGCCAATAACTACGGCCCACCCCCCGGCTCTGCCGAAACCGCCTTTGGCGAGATTTTGCGCAAGGATTTCCGCAGTCATCGTGACGAGCTGATCATCTCCTCCAAAGCCGGCTACGATATGTGGAGCGGGCCTTACGGCGCATGGGGCAGCCGCAAATCCCTGCTGGCCTCTTGCGATCAATCGCTGAAACGCATGGGCCTCGACTATGTCGATATCTTCTACTCGCACCGCTTCGATCCCAACACGCCGCTTGAAGAAACCATGGGCGCGCTGGATCAAATCGTGCGTTCGGGCCGCGCGCTTTATGCCGGTATCTCCAGCTATAACGCCCAGCGCACCCGCGAAGCCTATGCCATCCTCAAACGCCTCGGCACGCCCTTTGTGATCCATCAGCCCAGCTATAATATCCTCAACCGCTGGATCGAAACCGATGGGCTCAAAGACACCTTGGCCGAACTGGGGCTCGGCTCCATCGCCTTCGTGCCGCTGGCCCAGGGCATCCTGACCGATAAATACCTCAACGGCATCCCCGCAGGCAGCCGCGCCACCCAAGACAAATCGCTCGATCCCGCGGTGGTGACCAAAGCCTTGGCCTCGGTGCGCAAACTCAACGACCTCGCGCAAAGCCGCGGCCAAACCTTGGCGCAAATGTCCATCGCTTGGGTGCTGCGCGGCGGCGGCATCACCTCCGCGCTGATCGGTGCCTCCAAAGCCGAACAGGTCATCGATTGCGCCAAAGCCATCGACAACCTCGACTTCACCGCCGAGGAACTCGCCCAGATCCAAGCCATAGCCGAGGAAAAAGACATCAACCTCTGGGCCCAATCCTCAAACGCCTAGGGCTTTCATCTTGGCCTAAATATCCCCGCCGGAGGCTTCAACAGCTCCGGCGGAGCTCCCCCGACAAGCCCGCTCAGGCCCGCTTCACACTCGCCGTGACATAATTCACCGACAGATCGCGCGCCGAAACGCTCCATTTCCAGCTGATCGGATTAAACACCATGCCCTTGCGATCCACCGGCTCCAGCCCTGCGCCCGTGATCAGCGCATAAAGCTCGTCTGGCGTGATGAACTTGGCCCAGTCATGTGTGCCCTTGGGCAGCCAGCGCATCACCCATTCCGCGCCAATAATCGCCATGGCAAAGCTTTTGGCATTTCGGTTCAGGGTCGAGCAGATCATCAGCCCGCCCGGCCGCAAAAGTTGCTGGCAGGCGGTCAAATAGCCCAAGGGGTCGGCCACATGCTCGACCACTTCCATATTCAGCACCACATCAAACTGTTCGCCCGCCTCGGCCATCGCTTCGGCGGTGGTGTGGCGATAGTCGATGCTGAGCCCCGATTGGGCAGCGTGGATCTGCGCCACCGGTATGTTGCGCGGAGCGGCATCGGCGCCCACAACCTCGGCCCCCAGCCGCGCCATCGGTTCTGACAGCAAACCACCGCCACAGCCAATATCCAAGATCCGCAAGCCGGCAAAGGGCAGGGCTTGGGTCAAATCTCGATCAAATTCGGCAGCGATCTGGCTGGTGATGTAATCCAAACGACAGGGATTCATCAGGTGCAGCGGCTTGAATTTGCCTTCGGTATCCCACCATTCGGCGGCCATTGCTTCGAACTTTGCCACCTCGGCGGGGTCGATTGTATTGGTTTTTTGCATCGGAACTCCTTGCGCACCGGCTTTTGGCGGCGCAGTCTATGACCAACATATAGGACGATTATGGACCATAGATCAGGTCAAAAGCGCGCAGTTGAATATCTTTACCCGCCGGTTGATCCTTTCGACCAGCGGGTGATGGATATGGGCGATGGCCACCGCATCTATGTCGAGCAATGTGGCAACCCGCAGGGCATTCCGGTCTTGGTCTTGCACGGCGGCCCGGGCGGTGGGTGCAGCCCACCGATGCGGCGCTATTTTGATCCTGCAATTTACCGCGTTGTGCTGTTTGATCAACGCGGTTGCGGCCGCTCGCGGCCCTTGGCCACGGTCGAGAACAACACAACATGGCATTTGGTCCGCGATATCGAATCGATCCGGCAAGCCTTGCAGATCGAGCAATTCGTGGTCTTTGGCGGCAGCTGGGGTGCGACCTTGGCACTGATCTACGCCATCAGCCACCCCGCGCGGGTGCGCCATATCGTATTGCGTGGCGTCTTTTTGGCAACCCAAGCCGAGCTTGACTGGTTCTATGGCGGCGGTGCTGCCGCCTTTTACCCCGAGCTTTGGGCCCGCTTTGTTGCGCCGATCCCGCCAGACGAACGCGGCGATCTTATTGCCGCTTATCACCGCCGCCTGTTCAGCGATATCGCGATGGAAGAGCAAAAAGCCGCCCGCACTTGGGCCGCTTGGGAAAATGCTCTGGCCTCGGTGCAAAGCTTTGGCTTTGTCAGCGATGGCCCATCTGACTATGCCCGCGCCTTTGCTCGACTTGAGAATCACTACTTTATCAACGCGGCGTTTTTGGAAGAAGATGGCTGGATCTTGAAAAACCGCGGCCGCATCGCGCATATCCCCGCCAATATCATCCAAGGTCAGTTCGACATGATCTGCCCACCGGTCTCGGCGCATAAGCTGGCCAGTGGCTGGGACAAGGCAAAGCTGCAAATCATTCCGATGGCCGGACATGCGCTGTCAGAGCCGGGCATAAGCGAGGCTTTGGTGGCGGCGATGGATGCTTTGCGCTAACCCTTGCATCTGCTGTGGTTCCAGCCTATACGGCTTTTAACAGCTGCTTCAGGGTCCAAACCTGAAGCTACCGCAAGTCACATACGGGCCTGTCGGCCCGTTTTTTGTTTTTAGGACACCATGTCTGATCTGATCGCCAAAACCGCTATGGATCGTCGCCTTGCCGATATCGTCACGCCTGTGATCGAAGGCCTGGGCTTTGAACTTGTGCGCATTCGCCTGATGGGCGGAGCCACCCGTACGTTGCAAATCATGGCCGACCGCCCCGATGGCGGCATCGTTGTCGATGACTGCGGCGAAATCTCGCTTGCTGTTTCGGCGGTGCTGGATGTCGAAGACCCGATCGAGGAAAACTTCGTGCTTGAGGTTTCTTCGCCCGGGATCGACCGTCCACTGACCCGTCTGAAAGACTTCGAGATGTGGAAAGGCTGGGAAGCCCGCATTGAAACCACCGAGCTGATCGACGGCCGCCGCCGCTTTAAAGGCATGTTGGCGGGGGTCGAGGGCGAAGAAGTGCTGATCGAACTGGATGATGGCGCAGAACCTGTGACGATCGGCCTGCAATTCGATTGGCTCTCCGATGCCAAACTGATCCTGACCGATGATCTGATCACAGAAATGCTGCGTCAGAAAAAGGTCAGCGGTGCCTTTGACGAATCAGAGTTTGACGAAATCCAAGAAACCGAGGGCGACGACAGTGATGACGCGCCCGAAGCAACCAAACACTAGGACCGGAGACTTCCGATGGCGATTACTTCTGCAAACCAGCTTGAACTTCTCCAGACCGCCGAGGCTGTCGCCCGCGAGAAGATGATTGATCCCGAACTGGTGATCCAAGCGATGGAGGACAGCCTCGCGCGGGCCGCCAAGTCGCGCTACGGCGCCGATATGGATATTCGCGTCAACATCGACCGCAAGACCGGCCGCGCCACCTTTGCGCGCATCCGCACCGTTGTGGGCGATGACGAGGTTGAAAACCACCACGCGCAACTGACCGTCAAGCAGGCCAAAGACCACCTGAAAGACCCAAGCATCGGCGATGAGATCATCGACGAAGTGCCGCCAGTTGATCTGGGCCGAATCGCTGCGCAATCGGCCAAGCAGGTGATCTTGCAAAAGGTCCGCGAAGCCGAGCGTGATCGTCAGTATGAAGAATTCAAAGACCGCAAGGGCACGATCATCAACGGTCAGGTCAAGCGCGAAGAATATGGCAATATCATCGTCGATATTGGCCGTGGCGAAGCGATTCTGCGCCGCAACGAAAAGATCGGCCGCGAAAGCTATCGCCCGAACGACCGTATTCGCTGCTATATCAAAGATGTGCGCCGCGAAGCCCGTGGCCCGCAGGTGTTCTTGTCGCGCACCGACCCGCAGTTCATGGCTGAATTGTTCAAGATGGAAGTGCCCGAAATCTATGATGGCATCATCGAGATCAAGGCCGTGGCGCGTGACCCAGGCTCGCGCGCGAAAATCGCTGTGATTTCTTTCGACAATTCGATTGATCCGGTTGGCGCTTGCGTTGGTATGCGCGGCAGCCGTGTGCAGGCTGTTGTGAACGAATTGCAGGGCGAGAAAATCGACATCATTCCGTGGAACGCCGATCAGGCGACCTTCCTTGTGAACGCGCTGCAACCTGCCGAAGTGTCGAAAGTTGTGATCGACGAAGAAGCTGGCAAGATCGAAGTCGTGGTTCCAGACGAACAGCTGTCGCTGGCGATTGGCCGCCGTGGTCAGAACGTGCGTCTGGCCTCGCAACTGACCGGCCTTGATATTGATATCGTGACCGAAACCGACGAATCAGCCCGCCGTCAGGCAGAATTTGCCGAACGCACCAAGCTGTTCATCGACGCGCTGGACATCGACGAGATGATGGCGCAGCTGCTGGTGGCCGAGGGCTTTACCAATCTGGAAGAAGTCGCCTATGTCGAAATCGACGAGCTTTTGTCGATCGACGGCTTTGACGAAGGCACCGCAGGCGAGCTGCAAACCCGTGCCCGCGAACATCTGGAAGCCGCCAATACCAAGGCGATGGAAGCTGCGCGTGCAATGGGCGTTGAAGATAGTCTTGTGGAATTTGAAGGCCTTACCCCCCAAATGCTGGAAGCGCTTGCGCTGGATGGCATCAAGACGCTGGAAGATTTCGCGACCTGCGCCGATTGGGAACTGGCTGGCGGTTGGACCACAGAAAACGGTCAGCGGAAAAAGGACGAAGGCGTTCTTGAGAAGTTTGACGTTTCCTTGGAAGAAGCGCAAAATCTGGTCATGACAGCTCGGGTTATGCTGGGCTGGGTCGATCCAACCGAATTGGCCTCTGCCGAAGTGGAAGAGATCGACGAAGAGGAGGCCGAGGCCTGATAGAAGGGCTCGGGGAATACCTTGACACGCGGTGGCCGTGAAAAACTACTCGACGATCCCGAACGCAAATGTATTGCGACCGGGGAAGTTCAGCCAAAAGCGGGTCTGATCCGCTTTTGTCTGGGGCCGGATGACTTGGTGGTGCCCGATATTTTGGGGCGCCTTCCGGGACGAGGATTCTATGTCACGGCAGAGCGTGCAGCGATTGATAAGGCGGCGAAAAAGGGCCTGTTTGCCCGCGCCGCCCGTCAGCCAGTGAAAGTGCCAGACGATCTGGCCGATCTGGTAGAAGCGCTGATGCTGCGCCGTGTGATTGACCTGATCTCTTTGGCTCGCAAGGCCTCGGGGGCCGTGATGGGCTATGAAAAGGTCAAGGACTGGCTGCAAAAGGACAAAGTTCGGGTGCTGATACAGGCATCGAACGGGTCTGAACGCGGCAAAACGAAACTGCGCGCGCCCGACGGCGACAATAGCTTTATTGGCTTTCTGTCTGCCGAGGAAATGGGTTTGGCTTTCGGGCGCGAACGTGCGATACACGCCGCGCTTGCGGCTGGTGGACTCACGACGCGTGTTGTAGAGGAAGCGGCAAGGCTTTCTGGTTTGCGTTTGCAAATCGAAGAGCAGGATGGCGGCGAGACCGCCTTGAAGGATACGTAGGACGCATGAGCGATACAGACGGCAAAAAACCCCTCGGCCTGGGTGGCGCACCTCGTTCCGGTCAGGTGAAGCAAAGCTTCTCCCACGGCCGCACGAAGAGCGTTGTTGTAGAGACCAAGCGTAAACGCGTGGTCGTGCCGGTGGCAAAGCCGGGCACGCCTGGCGCCCCAGCGGCTGCCGGAACGGCATCCCATCTGGGTGACCCTTCCAAGCGGCCCGCAGGCATCACCGATGCCGAGATGGAACGCCGTCTGGCGGCGCTTCGTGTGGCCAAGGCCCGCGAAGCCGAAGACGCAGCCCGCCGCGCAGAAGATGATCGCGAGCGTGAAGAAGAGCGCGCCCGCAAGCGCGACGAAGCCGAAACCAAAGAGCGCGAAGAGCGTGAACGTGTTGAGGCTGCGCGCGTCAAAGCCGCAGAAGAAGAACGTCTGCGCGTCGAAGCTGCCGCCGAGGCCGCTGCCAAAGCGGTTCAGCGCAAAGCTGACGTCTTGGGCACCAGCCGTCGTCAGCCCGTGCAACCCGCAGCGGCTGAAAAGCCCACCGCCGATGGCCGCCCTGCACGCAACGCAGCCCCTGCCGCACCTGCGGTCGATGATGCGATTGCCCGCGCACCGATGGGTGCCAAGCCCGGCCTTGCACCAGCACGCAACAAAACTGACCGCGAGCGCGAAGAGCGCGAGCGCAATGCCAAAGCCAAGGCCGGTGACGAAGGTCGCCGCTCGGGCAAGCTGACCCTGAACGACGCACTTGCAGGCGAGGGTGGTCGTACCCGCTCGATGGCTGCGATGAAGCGCAAGCAGGAAAAAGCCCGCCAAAAGGCGATGGGCTTCGGCAACAAGCCTGAAAAGCAGTTCCGCGACGTGCAACTGCCCGAATCGATCACCGTCTCTGAACTTGCAAACCGCATGTCGGAACGGGCTGCGGATGTGGTCAAAAGCCTGATGAAAATGGGCATGATGGTCACGATGAACCAAGCGATCGACGCGGATACCGCCGAACTTGTGATCGAAGAATTCGGCCACAAAGTCGTGCGCGTGTCGGATGCAGACGTTGAACAAGCCATCGAACAGACCAAAGACGCTGTCGATGATCTGGAAACGCGTCCGCCTGTGATTACCATCATGGGCCACGTTGACCACGGCAAAACCTCGCTTTTGGACGCTTTGCGCAAGGCAAATGTGGTTCAGGGCGAAGCCGGCGGCATCACCCAGCATATCGGCGCCTATCAGGTTGTGACCGATAAGGGTCAAAAGCTGACCTTCCTTGACACTCCCGGCCACGCTGCCTTTACCTCGATGCGCTCGCGCGGGGCTCAGGTGACGGATATTGTGGTGCTGGTGGTTGCAGCAGATGACGCGGTTATGCCGCAAACCATCGAAGCGATTGCCCATGCCAAGGCTGCCAAAGTGCCGATGATTGTGGCCATCAATAAGATGGACAAGCACGGTGCCGATGCAACCAAAGTGCGCACCGATCTGTTGCAGCATGAAATCGTTGTCGAAGCGATGTCTGGCGACGTGCAAGACGTTGAAGTTTCGGCAAAAACTGGCATGGGTCTGGACAATCTGCTGGAAGCCATCGCGCTTCAGGCCGAAATTCTGGAACTGCGCGCCAACCCGAACCGCAATGCCTCGGGCGCTGTGATCGAAGCCAAGCTTGACGTTGGTCGCGGCCCGATTGCGACCGTTCTGGTGCAAAACGGCACGCTGAACAAAGGCGATATCTTTGTCGTCGGCGAACAGTGGGGCAAGGTGCGGGCTTTGATTAACGATAAGGGCGAACGCGTTGACCATGCAGGCCCCTCGGTTCCAGTTGAAGTGCTTGGCCTTTCGGGCACGCCTTCGGCAGGTGACACGCTGAACGTGGTGGAAACCGAAGCGCAGGCGCGTGAAATCGCCGATTACCGCGCCAAATCCGCCAAAGACAAGCGCGCCGCGATTGGCGCTGCAACGACGCTGGAACAGCTGATGGCGAAAGCCAAAGCCGACCAAGACGTTGCCGAACTGCCGATCATCGTCAAAGCCGACGTTCAGGGCTCTGCCGAAGCGATCGTGCAAGCCTTGGAAAAGGTTGGCAACGACGAGGTGCGCGTGCGTGTGCTGTCTTATGGCGTGGGCGCGATCACCGATACCGACGTATCTCTGGCCGAAGCCAGCAAATGCCCGATCATCGGCTTTAACGTGCGGGCAAATGCTTCGGCACGGAACTCGGCGCATCAGAAGGGGGTCGAGATTCGTTACTATTCGATCATCTATGATCTGGTTGACGACATCAAAGCCGCTGCCTCTGGCCTGTTGAAAGCCGAGATCCGCGAAACCTTCATCGGTTATGCGCAGATCAAGGAAGTGTTCAAGGTTACCGGCATTGGTCAAGTTGCAGGCTGCTTGGTCACAGAAGGCGTTGCACGCCGCTCGGCTGGGGTGCGTCTGCTGCGCGACAACGTCGTGATCCACGAAGGCACGCTGAAGACGCTGAAGCGCTTCAAGGACGAGGTCAAAGAAGTGATCTCGGGTCAAGAATGCGGTATGGCGTTTGAACGTTACGAAGACATCCGCGCAGGCGATGTCATCGAGATCTTTGAGCGCGAAGAAGTTCAGCGCACACTGGCCTAAGCAAAAGCTGTCAGAAATACAGAAAGGCCGGAACGTGTTCCGGCCTTTTTCTATGGCGTCAGGGCGTTAAACCAGTTTGGTTTTGGTCACCGGATAGCCGACGAAGGTTCTCTCATCGACCTTGACCATGATCTTGCCATCGGCCATCTGGCCCACCAGCAGCCCCTGGATCGAGACACAACTTCCAACAGTAATCGTCCGCAGCATATTGCCCCCAAAGCGATGTTTACGGCTTTAGGCTAAGAGCGATTCCTTAAAAATCACACAATATTTAAGGCGAATTTAAGGCGCAAAAGGATAAATTGCGCGGGTTACAGCCAGTCGCGCAGGATCGGAATCAGCGGCAGATCAGCGGCGGGCATCGGATAATCGCGCAGGTTTTGCGGCCGCACCCAAGCCAGATTTTGGCCCTCTTGCGGGGCGGGAATACCCTCCCAGCGGCGGCAGGCAAACAGCGGCATCAGCAGGTGAAAATCGTCATAGCTGTGGCTGGCAAAGGTCAGCGGTGCGAGACAAGACTGCCATGTATCAATGCCAAGCTCTTCGCGCAGCTCACGAATCAGCGCGGCCTCGGGGGTTTCGCCCAGCTCGACTTTGCCACCAGGAAACTCCCACAGACCGGCCAAGGATTTGCCTTCGGGGCGCTGCGCCAAAAGCACCCGCCCCTCGGCATCAATCAGGGCAACGGCAACAACCAGAACCGTCTTCACGAGCGGTAATCGGCGTTGATTTCGATATAGCGATTGGTCAGATCACAGGTGAAGACCGAGCGTTTGGCGCTGCCAAGCCCCATATCAACCGCAATCACCAGCTCGGGCTGCTGCATATAGGCCGCACCCTCTTCTTCCTTGTAGTCAGGATTGCGCCAGCCGTCCTTGGCGACCAGAATATCGCCGAATTTGATCGACAGCTTATCACGATCTGCCGCCGCACCCGCCTTGCCAATGGCGGCAACGATGCGCCCCCAATTCGGATCTTGCCCCGCCACCGCGGTTTTCACCAAGGGCGAATTGGCAATCGCAAAGGCCAGCTTTTGTGCGTCAGCGTCGCTGGCCGCCCCTGTGACCCGTACTTCGACGAATTTGGTGGCCCCTTCGCCATCGCGGATCACCTGATGCGACAGATCGCGCATCACGCCGTGCAACGCGACCTCAAAGGCCTTAAGCGCAGCCCCCTTCAGCTCTGCCGCAGCCGATTGGCCGGTGGCCGCCAGCAGCAGCGTGTCAGAGGTCGAGGTGTCACTATCCACCGTAATCGAGTTGAAGGTCGTATCAACGTTGCGCGACAACAGCTTTTGCAGATTGGCGGGCGAGATTTTGGCATCGGTAAAGATATAGACCAGCATCGTCGCCATATCCGGCGCAATCATGCCCGAGCCTTTGGCGATACCGGCAATCTTGATCTCTCCCCCCTCGCCCTGCACCGTGGCGGCGGCACCCTTGGGGAAGGTATCGGTGGTCATCATCGCATGAGCGGCCATCTCGATGGCATCTTCGCGCAGGCCGGCCACCAGATCGGGGATCTTGGCGGTGATGGTCTCATAGGGCAAAGGTTCGCCGATCACGCCGGTCGAAGAGGAAAACACCCGCGAGGCGGGCAGGCCAAGGGCTGCGGCCACAGCCCCCGTCACCTCGGCTACAGCGATGTCGCCGATCTTGCCGGTAAAAGCATTGGAATTGCCAGAGTTGACCACAATAGCCGCCCCTGCGCCCGCCGGAACCTTCATCGCCAGCTTGTCCTGACAATCGCGCACACAGCCCGAGCGCGTGGTCGAGCGGGTGAACACGCCTGCTAAGGCAGTCCCCGCAGCCAAGCGCACCAGCATCACATCCTTGCGGCTATGATAGCGCACCCCGGCCTCGACAGCGGCAAATTCAACGCCGGCAATCTGCGGCAGCACAGGAAAACTTGCGGGGGCCAAAGGAGAAATCGGCTTGGCTTTTTTCACCACAACCGTCGCAGCCGGCTGATAAGACATCAGCGCCTTAAGATCTTTTTGCAAAGCCTTGGCTTTCGACTTCCAGTCTTTCTTTCCCATTATAGCCCCCGCATTTCGTGGTTATTTGTCCAGCAACTTAGCGTCGAGAATCAGCTTGGGGTCCAGCCCCTCGCCGGGTTTTTCGATTTTAGCAGCATCGGTCAGCGCCTTTAGGTGATCTTCTACCGCAGTTTGCTCGATCTGCGAGGCCAATTCGGCGCGCAGATCATCCAGAGTTGGCTGCGAGGCGACGCGGGTTTCCGAGACCAAAATCAAATGCCAGCCAAAATCAGATTTGATCGGGCCTTCAACCTCGCCAATCTTTGCTGCGACAACGGCATCTTCGAAGGGCTTGACCATCGCGCCCAGACCAAACCAGCCCAGATCACCGCCATTGGCCCCCGACCCTGTATCTGTCGAATTCGCCTTGGCAACCGCCGCAAATTCGGCACCGCCGGCAAGCTCGGCCTTCAGCGCATTGGCCTTTTCTTCGCTATCAACCAAAATATGCGCCGCGTGATATTCGGTAGAGGCCTTTTGGTCCTTAAAGCGCTCGTCATAAAGCGCCTGAAGCTTTTCATCGGTCACAGCGCTGGTGACAATCGGGGTCAGGGCAGCATTGGCCAGATAGCTGCGCCGGTCATTTTGCAACTGCAGGGTGTCTTTCTTGCTCAGGGTCTCGCCAACCGATTGTTCCAGCAGGGTTTGCTGCACCAATTGATCCAAAATGCCTTTGAACAGCGCCTCGGCAGGCAGGGTTTTATACTGCTCGGGCAGGCTGTCATGCGCGACGATCATATTGCCAAGGGTGATCGTGGTGCCGTTCACCGTCGCGATAACCGTATCTGCTGAAGGCTCCTCGGCCAGAACCGGACCTGCAAGACAGGCAGCAAGCGCTGCTCCTGCCAAAAACCGCATCGCTTTTGCCATGTCACACTCTCCTGATCGTGCCGCGCACCCGCGCGACGTTGACTATGTTGGGCCTAGCCCTTACATCGCACGGGTCGCGTGTGATGCAGGCAGCCTACCCTGACGCCCTTCTAAGGAAGCCGCGCCGAGCGAGCAAGCCAGAGCCTCACACGATATTGTAATATCGGCCAGGCGGAGAAAACATGCTGGGTCTTGGAACTGTTGCGCGCAAAATTTTTGGAACGCCGAATGATCGTATGGTCAAATCGGTGCGGCCTTTGGTGGCAAAGATAAATGCACTCGAGCCCGAATTCGCGGCTTTGAGCGATGAGGGGCTTATTGAAAAGACCGCCGCCTTCCGGCAGCGGGTGCAAGAGGGCGGCGAAAGCCTAGAGGCGCTTTTGCCCGAGGCCTTTGCCAACTGCCGCGAGGCCGCGCGCCGCGCTTTGGGGCTGCGCGCCTTTGATGTGCAGCTGATGGGCGGGATTTTCCTGCACCAAGGCAATATCGCCGAAATGCGCACCGGCGAGGGCAAGACCCTTGTTGCAACCTTTCCGGCCTATCTGAACGCGCTGACGGGCAAGGGCGTGCATGTTGTCACCGTGAACGACTATCTTGCCAAGCGCGATGCCGAATGGATGAGCAAAGTCTACGGCGCCTTGGGCATGACCACCGGCGTGGTCTATCCCTATCAAGACGCTGCCGAGAAAAAGACCGCCTATCAGGCCGATATCACCTATGCCACCAACAACGAGTTGGGCTTTGACTATCTGCGCGACAATATGAAGGCCACTTTGGAAGAGATGTCGCAGCGCGGCCATAACTTTGCGATTGTGGACGAGGTCGACTCGATCCTGATCGACGAAGCGCGCACGCCGCTGATCATTTCCGGCCCCAGCCAAGACCGCAGCGATCTTTATGTGCAGGTTGATCGGCTGATTCCGCTGTTGACCGAAGAGCATTTCAAGCTGGATGAGAAGACTCGCAACGTCACCTATTCGGAAGACGGCAACGAGTTTATTGAACAACAGCTGCACGCAGCAGGGATTTTGCCCTCGGATCAATCACTGTACGAGCCTGAAAGCACGACAATTGTTCACCATGTCACGCAGGCCTTGCGCGCGCACAAGCTGTTCCAAAAAGATCAGCAGTATATCGTGCGCGACGACGAGATCTTGCTGATCGACGAATTCACCGGCCGCATGATGAAAGGCCGTCGTTTGTCAGACGGGCTGCATCAGGCGATTGAAGCCAAAGAAGGCGTGACGATTCAGCCAGAAAACGTGACCCTGGCCAGCGTGACCTTTCAAAACTATTTCCGCCTTTACAACAAATTGGGCGGCATGACCGGAACGGCCTCGACCGAAGCCGACGAATTCATGGAAATCTACAAACTTGGCGTGGTCGAAGTGCCAACCAACCGCCCGGTGCAGCGCAAAGACGAAGATGACGCGGTTTACCGCACATCGCGAGAGAAATTCGAAGGCGTGGTCAAGACCATCCAAGAGGCCCATGCCAGCGGTCAGCCGATTCTTGTTGGCACCACCTCGATTGAAAAGTCGGAATATCTGTCAGAGCTGCTGAAAGCTGCGGGCATTGAACACAACGTCTTGAACGCGCGTCAGCACGAACAGGAAGCCCAGATTGTGGCCGATGCCGGCAAGCTGAACGCCGTGACCATCGCCACCAATATGGCAGGCCGTGGCACCGACATCAAACTTGGCGGCAATGTCGAATTCAAGGTAATGGAAGCTATCACCGCCGACCCGCATTTGCACCCAGACGAGGTGCGCGCGCGGGTAGAGGCCGAACATGCCGCCGATGAAGAGGCCGTAAAGGCCGCAGGCGGTCTGTTTGTCTTGGCAACCGAACGCCACGAAAGCCGCCGCATCGACAACCAGCTGCGCGGCCGCTCGGGACGTCAGGGCGATCCGGGTCGGTCGTCGTTCTTCCTGTCGTTGGAAGACGATCTGATGCGGATCTTTGGCTCGGAACGGCTGGACAGCGTGCTGTCGAAACTGGGGATGAAAGAGGGCGAAGCCATCATTCACCCTTGGGTCAACAAATCGCTGGAACGCGCGCAGGCCAAGGTAGAAGGTCGCAACTTTGACATCCGCAAACAGCTTTTGAAGTTTGACGATGTGATGAACGACCAGCGCAAGGCGATCTTTGGGCAGCGTATGGAAGTCATGCAAGCTCCTGATATCGAAGAGATTGTGCAAGACATGCGCCATCAGGTCGCCGAAGACCTGACCACCAACTACATGCCGCCCAAGGCCTATGCCGCGAAGTGGGATGTTGCGGGCATGCACGAGGCGGTGTTGGAAAAGATGGGCATGGATCTGCCGATCGCCGATTGGGCCGCCGAAGAGGGTACCGATCAGGAAACCATTCTGGAACGGCTGATTGCGGCCTCGGATCAGATGATGGCGGAAAAGGCCGAGGGCTTTGGCCACGAGTCGATGCGCACCATCGAAAAGCAACTGCTGCTGCAAACCATCGACACCAAATGGCGCGAGCATTTGCTGACCCTGGAACACCTGCGGTCGGTCATCGGCTTTCGCGGCTATGCGCAGCGCGATCCGCTGAACGAATACAAGACCGAAAGCTTTGCGCTGTTTGAATCGATGCTGAACTCTTTGCGCCAAGATGTGACGCAAAAGCTGTCGCAGATCCGCCCGATCACCGCCGAAGAGCAACAGCAGTTGATGCAGCAATACCTCGCCCAGCAACAGGCCGCGGCAGGCCCAAGCGTTGCCGCCGCAGCCGCGCCCCCCGTTGTCGCAGCCGCGGCAGCGCTGGCTGGATTTGACGCAGCCGACCCCACCACTTGGGGCAATCCCGCGCGCAACGATGAATGCCCCTGCGGATCGGGCGAAAAGTTCAAGCA
>NZ_DAIPZF010000006.1:49396-102721 GCF_036782355.1 Cypionkella sp. | reverse complement strand
AGAAACCGCAGTAGATGCATTTGGTCATGTCGATGTCATAGCGCGTGGTGCGGCGCGAGCCGTCGTCGCGGGGCTCTGCGTCAATCGTGATCGCCTGCGCCGGACAAACCGCTTCGCACAGCTTGCAGGCAATGCAACGCTCTTCGCCATTGGCATAGCGGCGCAGCGCGTGTTCGCCGCGAAAACGCGGGGAAAGCGGCCCCTTTTCATGCGGGTAGTTCAGCGTGCTTTTCGGCGCGAAGAAATACTTAAAGCCAAGGCCAAAGCCTTTGAAGAAATCCATCAGCAAGAAGTATTTGGTCGCCCGGGTCCAGTCGATATTTGCCATGATCAGCCTCCGATCATCCAGCGCGCCCAAAAGCCGCCGAATACTTCAAATTTTGCAAGGAACGCCACAATCACCACCCAGCCCAGCGACAGCGGCAAGAACACTTTCCAGCCGATCCGCATCAATTGGTCATAGCGATAGCGCGGCACGATGGCCTTCACCATGGCGAACATAAAGAAGAACACCCACATCTTGGCGACCATCCACCACCAGCCATCGGCAAGCCCCGGGATAGGCGAGAGCCAACCGCCAAAGAACAACAGCGAGATCAGCGCGCACATCAAGAAGATCGCGATATATTCGCCGGCCATGAACAACAGATAAGGCGTCGAGGAATATTCCACCATGAAACCGGCCACCAGTTCGGACTCGGCCTCTGGCAAATCGAAGGGTGGACGGTTGGTTTCAGCCAAGGCGCTGATAAAGAACAGGAAAACCATCGGGAAGTGCGGGATCCAGTACCAGTTCAGCAGGCCATAAGAGCCCTTCTGCGCCTCGACAATCGACGAAAAACTCATCGAGCCGGTCGAGATGATGATGCCGATGATGATCAGGCCCAAGGAGACTTCGTAAGAAATCATCTGTGCCGCCGAGCGCAGCGAGCCAAGGAAGGGGTATTTCGAGTTTGACGCCCAACCGCCCATGATCACGCCGTAAACCTCAAGCGACGAGGCCGCAAAAACAAACAGGATCGCCACGTTGATATCGGCCAGAACCCAGCCCTGATCAAAGGGGATCACCGCCCAAGCCAAGATCGCCAGCACAAAGCTGATGATGGGGGCGAGGAAAAACACTGGACGATCCGCGCCCGCAGGCACGACGATTTCCTTGACCACATATTTCAGCGCATCGGCCACCGATTGCAGCAGACCAAAGGGCCCCACCACGTTCGGCCCCTTGCGCATCTGCACCGCGGCCCAGATCTTTCGATCGCCGTACACAAGGAACAGCAGGCTGATCATCACAAAGGCAACAATCAGAAGGCTCTGAGCCGCGATAAGCACCGCGATCCCCAAACCAGTTTGCAAAAAGTCAGCCATGATCCCTCACGTCCTTTAAACCGTTGGTATCCCCTGCGCACCGCAATCGCGCACAGTTACCTCGGCATCTATCGTTTTCAATCCACGAGGCAGCGCCGCCGAGATGGTGTAAACCGCATCCCCACGCCAAACTCCACCCGCATTCGCAACATTCGTCCGCACATGGCGCGCAAATCCAAAGCCTCGGATCAGCGCGTATTGCGCGGCAGCACAAGCGGCATAGGCATCAACATCTGCCGTGCCGCGCGCGCCCTTCATTTCTACCCGAAAATCCACCAGATCACCGTCCAGCAGCATCGTCTCGATCCCCATATAGGTCGGGGCAAAGGCAGTCTCCGACTTTGGCCCCTGCGCACAGGCAAACAACAGGCCAGAAGCCAGTGTAACGCCTGCGACAAGGGTGCAAAGCCGGCACATCTTATTCGGCTGCCAAGGTTTGCTTGGCACGATCGGCTTCCATCGCCGCCATATCGCCCATCACCACAGAAGCGCGTGCGATGGGGTTGGTCAGATAGAACCCCTTGAAAGCATTGCGGAAGCTGGCCTTGCCCATGGCTTTGGCCGCAAGCGGCGTCCAAGCATTTTCGGCGACCGTGTCAATGGCACCCAGATGCGGATGCGCGGCCACAATCGCACGACGCAGCACCGCAAGGCTGTCCCACGCCAAAGTCTGGCCGACTTCTGCCGAAAACGCCCGCAAGATCGCCCAGTTTTCCTTGGCCTCGCCTGGCGCAAAGCCCGCGCGCATCGCAAGCTGCGGGCGGCCTTCGGTATTGACGAAAAGCGCGTTTTCTTCTGGATAGGCGGCGGCAGGGAAGATCACATCGGCGCGCATCGCACCGCGATCGCCGTGGCTGCCCTGATAGATCACAAACGGACCCGCCGCGATTTCGACCTCATCTGCGCCAAGGTTATAGATCACCTCTGCGCCCTCGGTCGCAACCGCCAGCCCGCCTTCGGTGACAGCGCCCACATCCATCGCGCCAACCCGCGCAGCTGCGGTGTGCAGAATCAACAGCTTGGCGTTCGATGCCTCGCAAAGCGCCATGGCATGGGCCAGAACCGCCTCGCCATCCGCCTCGTTCAAAGCGCCCTGCCCCACGATCACAATCGAGGCTTTCGCCTTGGTTTCTTCCGAGACAGGTGCTGCGGCAAGCGCAGCCAAGGCCGCGCGGTCAGAGCCAAGATGCGCAAAGGGGTAGGTCAGATCCACCGCTTCGCCCAGCAGACCGATATGCGCGCCCAAGGTCCAAGCCTTGCGAATGCGGGCATTCAACACGGGGGCTTCCAGCCGCGGATTGGTGCCGATCAGCAGGATGTTCTGCGCGCCGTCAATATCTTCGATCTTTGCGGTGCCGACATAGGCCGAACGATTGCCAATCGGCAGACGCGCGCCATCGGTGCGGCATTCCACCTGACCACCCAGCGATTCGATCAAGGTTTTCAACGAATAAGCCGCCTCAACCGAGACCAGATCGCCAACAAGACCAGCGATCTTTTTGCCCTTGATGGCGGCGGCGGCAAAGCTCAGCGCCTCGTTCCAGCCGGCTTTGCGCAGCTTGCCATTCTCGCGGATATAGGGCGTGTCCAGACGTTGGCGACGCAAGCCGTCCCAGACAAAACGTGTCTTGTCCGAGATCCACTCTTCGTTGACGCCATCATGGTTGCGCGGCAAAATCCGCATCACTTCGCGGCCCTTGGTGTCAATGCGGATGTTCGACCCCAGCGCATCCATCACGTCGATGCTTTCGGTCTTGGTCAATTCCCAAGGCCGCGCGGTGAAGGCATAGGGCTTTGAGGTGAGCGCGCCCACGGGGCAAAGGTCAATGATATTGCCCTGCAAATTGCTGTCGAGCGTGGCATTCAGATAAGAGGTGATCTCGGCATCTTCGCCGCGCCCGGTTTGGCCCATCTGGGTGATGCCGGCCACTTCCGAGGTAAAGCGCACGCAACGGGTGCAAGAGATGCAGCGCGTCATCTTGGTTTCGACCAGCGGGCCAAGATCCAGATCTTCCGAGGCGCGCTTTGGCTCGCGGTAGCGGCTGAAATCAACGCCAAAGGCCATGGCTTGGTCTTGCAGATCGCATTCGCCGCCCTGATCGCAGATCGGGCAATCCAGCGGGTGGTTGATCAGCAGAAATTCCATCACGCCCTCGCGGGCTTTTTTCACCATCGGCGAATTGGTTTTGACCACAGGGGTTTCGCCATTCGGGCCGGGGCGCAGATCTTTGACCTGCATCGCGCAGCTTGCCGCAGGCTTGGGGGGGCCGCCCTGCACTTCAACCAGACACATCCGGCAGTTGCCCGCAATCGTCAGACGCTCGTGATAGCAAAACCGCGGAATGGCCACCCCTGCGACTTCTGCCGCCTGAATGATTGTCATCGCGCCATCTACTTCAACTTCGATCCCGTCGATGCTGATTTTCTTGAGGTTCGACATCAGCTTACTCCGCTGCCATAGGTGAGCACGGTTGGAAAATCCACGCCTGCGCTTCGTTCAAGGAAGACCCGCCAAAGGCAGGGCCCGTATCGCTGTTTGCCCGCATATGTGCAAGCCATTCAAATGCATAAGCGGCCGTCATTGTCCCGAAAGCACCCGCTGTTCTTACACCCGCACTCATTTCCAAGACCTTATCAAACTGCCGGCCAAAGTGCCCTTTGCAATCTCGTCCCGGCCCGCGCGGCAAAAGCTTTCGCTGTCGCCCGCAACCACGCCCGCCGCTTGCAGATAGCTGTCAGACAAAGCTTTGATCCGCGCCTTCTCGGTCGGATCTTTCAGGAAAACCTTGACCTCGGCCTCGGTATAGCCCTGATCGCGCGCGAAACTTTCCAGCGCTTTCAGCTTGCTATAGGCGGTCAATAGCTTGGCGGTAATAGATGGGCAGCTTTGGCGGATCATATCGCCAACCCGCCCCGCCACCAAAGACTCGGTGATATGGGCGTTTTCGGCCAGCGGCGTGCGCGCGGCCAAAGGCCAAGCAAAGCTGACCGTGGCCAAGGCACCAAGCAGCAGCCCGCGCAGACCCGCAAGACCAGACAGCTTTTGCATACCAACCAAAGTCACAATGTTGTTCCCTATTCCGCCGCCATCGCGCCCATACGGCCGGTTTTCTTGGCCTTGATGCGGTCTTCGATTTCCTCGCGGAAATGCCGCACAAGCCCTTGGATCGGCCAAGCCGCCGCATCGCCAAGCGCGCAGATGGTATGGCCTTCGACCTGCTTGGTCACCGACAGCAGCATGTCGATTTCCTCGACCTCGGCTTCGCCGCGCACCAAACGGTCCATCACCCGCATCATCCAGCCGGTGCCTTCGCGGCAGGGCGTGCATTGGCCACAGGATTCGTGCTTGTAGAACTTCGACAGCCGCCAGATCGCTTTGATCACATCGGTGGATTGATCCATCACGATCACCGCAGCCGTGCCCAGACCCGAGCGCTGTTCGCGCAGCCAGTCGAAATCCATGATCGCTTCGTCGCATTGGGCGGCATTCAGCATCGGCACCGAAGAGCCGCCGGGAATAACCGCCTTGATGTTCTTCCAGCCGCCGCGCACGCCGCCGCAATGCACATCCAGCAATTCGCGCAAGGAAATCGACATCGCCTCTTCAACAACGCAAGGGTTGTTGACATGGCCCGAGATGCCAAAGAGCTTAGTGCCCGCATTGTTCGGGCGGCCAAAGCCTGCAAACCATTCCGGCCCACGGCGCAGAATTGTTGGCACCACAGCGATGGATTCAACGTTGTTCACCGTTGTCGGGCAACCATAAAGCCCCGCACCGGCTGGGAACGGCGGCTTCATCCGCGGCATGCCCTTTTTGCCCTCAAGGCTCTCCAAAAGGGCGGTTTCTTCGCCGCAGATATAAGCGCCTGCGCCGTGGTGCAGATAGCAGTCGAAATCCCAGCCGGATTTCGCAGCATTCTTGCCCAAAAGCCCCGCGTCATAGCATTCGTCAATCGCCGCCTGCAGCGCCTCGCGCTCGCGGATATATTCGCCGCGAATGTAGATATAGCAGGTATTGGCGTTCATCGCGAAACTGGCGATCAGCGCGCCTTCGATCAGGGTGTGCGGATCGTGGCGCATGATCTCGCGGTCTTTGCAGGTGCCGGGTTCGGATTCGTCGGCATTGATCACCAGATAGGCCGGACGCCCATCCGATTGCTTGGGCATGAACGACCACTTCAAGCCGGTCGGAAAGCCCGCCCCGCCGCGACCGCGCAGACCCGATGCCTTCATCTGGTCGATGATCTTATCGCGGCCACGTTGAATGATCTCGGCCGTGCCATTCCAATGGCCGCGCTTTTTGGCGCCGGCCAATGAACGGTCGTGCATCCCGTAAAGGTTGGTAAAGATGCGGTCCTGATCCTGAAGCATATGTGCCCCTTCCTATGCCCGGCTTGCGCGCCAGATTTGATACGTCACGACCATGGCCCAAATGAACCCAGCCATCGCTGCCAGATCAATCAGCAGAGTGTATTTGGGCGGCAAGCCCAACTCTCCGCCAATCCGCTGGCCCCCAAGCCACAGCAGCATCGTGCCCGCAATCACCAAGGCCACCAGCCTTGGTTTGCGAGACGCGCTTGTCTGTGGATCGGGCTTTGTCATTTTGCCTCAGTGATGCCCATGGCCGTCATGGCCCGCGCCGTGATCTGCCGTCACCGTGCGTTCAATGCCGCCCGCGCCCAGCAAGACGCCGAAGACGCCAAACACCACCGCCGCCACGATCAGCGCCGCTGTCAGGCCCACATCGCCAAAGCTGCGCGCCAGCAAGCCCGCGATCAGACCCGCCGCAAGCGCCACCGCCCAGCCGCCAGCCCAAGGGCCGTCAACCTCTGCATGATCGTGTGAATGGTCCATCATACCCTCAGTAATCGTTGGTTTTGGCGCGGATCAAAAACGCTTCCATGCCGATCTCGCCGATCAGCTTGGCTTGGGCCACCCATTTGTCACGGGTGACACGGCCACGGAAGCCTTTCAGATTGCTGTCCATCCAGGCAATTTCAGCCTCGCCCCAAGCGGCGATCTGGTCAAAGTGGAACACGCCCATCTCGTTGCACAGCTTTTCAAGCGCCGGGCCGATGCCTTCGATCTTTTTCAGATCATCGGCTTGACCGCCGCGCGCAGCACTTAGGCCCTGCGGTTTGGTGCCTGCGGCCTCTGTCGGCGCAACTTCCGCCTTGGGCGCGGCCGCCGCAGGCTTTTGTGCAGCAGCTTTCGCAGCCGCAGGTTTAGCAACCGCTGCCGTGGCCAGCCAAGGCGTGGTCAAAGGCACTTCGGTGCCGTCGATGCGCTTGACGGTATCGCCAATATCCACCGCATTTTGCACCGAAGCATTATAGGGCTTGCGGCCCTTTTCATACTCGTGCAGCGAGGTCAGCCCCGACAAAGGCTCGGCGGCATAGCGCCCGTTTTGCGGCCCTGCGACAGGCACTTCGCCGTTCGAGAACCGCGAAATCAGCACGCGCAATTTGTCGGCCGTCAGGTCTTCGTAATAGTCTTTGCCGATCTGGGCCATCGGTGCATTGGCGCAAGCGCCCATACATTCGACCTCTTCCCAAGAAAACTTGCCATCTGCCGATAGCTGATGCGGCGCGTTTGCAATCAATTCCTTGCAAACCGCGATCAGCTCTTCTGCGCCGCAAATCATGCAAGACGTCGTGCCGCAAATCTGCACATGCGCGATCGAGCCCACGGGCTGAAGCTGAAACATAAAGTAAAACGTCGCCACTTCCAGCGCGCGAATATAGGCCATGCCCAGCTTGTCGGCGATATGTTCAATCGCCGGACGGGTCAGCCAACCCTCTTGCTCTTGCGCCCGCCACAAAAGCGGAATGATCGCAGAAGCCTGACGCCCCTCTGGATATTTCGAGATTTGCCCCGCAGCCCAAGCCTCATTGGCAGGGGTGAAGGCAAAGGAAGCAGGCTGTTCTTTGTGCAGACGGCGAAGCATTAGCGGTCGACCTCCCCGAACACGATATCCATCGTGCCGATGATTGCGGATACGTCGGCCAGCTGGTGGCCCTTGCAGATATAATCCATGGCTTGCAGGTGCAAAAAGCCCGGCGCGCGGATCTTGGCGCGGTAGGGTTTGTTCGACCCATCCGACTTTAGATAGACGCCAAATTCACCCTTTGGTGCCTCGACCGCCGCGTAAACCTCACCTGCGGGCACGTGGAAGCCTTCGGTGTAAAGTTTAAAGTGGTGGATCAAAGCCTCCATCGAGGTCTTCATATCCGACCGGCTTGGCGGCGTGATCTTGCCGCGGGCCAAAACCGCACCTGGTTCGGCGCGCAGCTTGGTGATCGCTTGGCGGATGATGTGGATCGACTGGGTCATCTCCTCCATCCGGCACAGATAGCGGTCATAGCAATCGCCGTTCTTGCCGACGGGAATCTGGAAATCGAACTCGTCATAGCATTCATAGGGCTGGCTGCGACGCAGATCCCAAGCCAGACCCGAGCCGCGCACCATCACGCCCGAGAAGCCGTATTTCTGGATGTCGTCTTCGCTGACCACACCAATATCGGCATTGCGCATCTTGAAGATGCGGTTTTCGGTCAACAGCCCGTGCAGATCGTCCAGCACCTTGGGGAAGGTATAGGTCCAAGCCTCGATATCGTCGATCAGGCTGTCGGTCAGATCCTGATGCACGCCACCGGGGCGGAAATAGGCCGCGTGCAAACGTGCGCCCGAGGCGCGCTCGTAAAACACCATCAGCTTTTCACGCTCTTCAAAGCCCCAGAGCGGCGGCGTCAGCGCGCCCACATCCATGGCTTGGGTGGTGGTGTTCAACAAATGGTTCAAAATCCGGCCAATTTCGGAAAACAGCACGCGGATCAGCGAGGCGCGACGCGGCACCACGGTGCCGGTCAGCCGTTCAATCGCCAAGCACCAAGCATGTTCCTGATTCATCGGCGCGACATAGTCGAGACGGTCGAAATAGGGCAGGTTTTGCAGATAGGTGCGGCTTTCCATCAGCTTTTCAGTGCCACGGTGCAAAAGCCCGATATGGGGATCGCAACGCTCGACAATCTCGCCGTCCAGTTCCAGCACAAGCCGCAACACGCCATGCGCCGCAGGGTGCTGCGGGCCAAAGTTGATGTTGAAATTGCGGATGCGCTGCTCGCCGGTCAGCAGATCTTGGCTGCCGTCGTCATAGCTGTTGCGGATGATATCGCCGTCCATCATTTAGCCTCCGCTTTCTTCTCGTCACCGGGAAGAATGTATTGCGCCGATTCCCAAGGAGACAGGAAATCGAACTGGCGGTATTCTTGCACCAAGCTGACAGGTTCGTAGACGACGCGCTTTTGCACCTCGTCATAGCGCACTTCGGTGTAGCCGGTGGTCGGGAAATCCTTGCGCAGTGGGTGACCACGGAAGCCGTAATCGGTCAGCAAACGCCGCAGGTCTGGATGGCCCGAGAACAGAATACCAAACATATCAAAGACTTCACGTTCAAACCAATTCGCCGAAGGATGAATGGTATGGATCGAAGGCACCATCTCGTCTTCGCTGACAGCCACCTTCAGGCGGATGCGGGCGTTGGTGTACATCGACAAGAAATGGTAAACCACATCAAAGCGCGCCACCCGCTCGGGGTAGTCGACCGCGGTGATATCGACCAGCGAGGAAAACTTGCAGGCCGGATCCGTGGTCAAAAACGCGATCAGACCGACAACCTCTTCCAAGGCCACGGTCAGGGTCAGCTCGCCAAAGGCTACGTCGCTGGACAAGACCGCTTTGGGCTGTGCTGCGGTGATATGGGCCGAAAGGCTGTTCAAAGCGTCTGACATATCCATCCCTCAGCGAACCAGCGTGCCGGTGCGGCGGATTTTCCGCTGCAACTGCAAGATACCATAAAGCAGCGCCTCGGCCGTGGGCGGGCAGCCGGGCACATAGATGTCAACCGGAACGATCCGGTCACAGCCGCGCACCACCGAATAGCTATAGTGGTAATAGCCGCCGCCATTGGCACAAGAGCCCATCGAGATCACATAGCGTGGCTCTGGCATCTGGTCGTAAACCTTGCGCAGCGCTGGCGCCATTTTGTTGGTCAGCGTGCCGGCCACGATCATCAGATCAGACTGGCGCGGAGAGGCGCGCGGCGCGGTGCCAAAGCGTTCCAGATCATAGCGCGGCATCGAGGTATGCATCATCTCGACCGCACAGCAGGCCAGACCAAAGGTCATCCAATGCAGCGAGCCATTGCGCGCCCAGTTGATGATATCTTCGGTCGAGGTCAGCAGAAAGCCCTTGTCCTGCAACTCGGCATTCAGCGCTTGGGTGGCAACCTCGCGGTCAGCCCCTGCCTGATTGGCTCCGGTCATCACGCCCATTCCAAGGCCCCCTTCTTCCACTCATAGGCAAAGCCTACTGTCAGCACGGTCAAAAACACCATCATCGACCAAAAGCCCACCATGCTGATCTGTCCAAAGGCCACAGCCCAAGGGAACAGGAAGGCGACCTCTAGGTCAAAGATGATGAACAGAATCGATACCAAATAGAACCGAACGTCAAACTTCATCCGCGCATCGTCAAAGGCGTTAAAGCCGCACTCATAGGCCGAGACTTTTTCCGGATCGGGATTGCGTACCGCGATCACAGCGGCAGCCAAGATCAGCACAAGGCCAAGGCCAACAGCAATAGCGAGAAGAATCAGGATCGGCAGATACTCACGGAGAAGATGGTCCACGAGAAGCTCCTTCTGCTTACGATTATGCGCCCAAAGCAACATAGCCTCTGCGCTCTCTTGCGCATCGTTTATCCTTCGACCCGCGCGGGGTCAACTAAAGCAAGCAGGAAAAGATGCACTTGCAGCAACTGGATTTGTCGAATTCTAGGCTTGTCGGCGACAGGCCCCGCACTAGCGTGGGCTTTGTGCGGGCCAATCGGGCAAGTGGGTGCAGATTTAGGCAGGCCCTGTGCGGGCAAGGCTATTGATCGGCAACAGATTCTTTTCTGCCAGATGAAGCTATTGAATAACCGGCAGCTCTGCCGCCTCTGGCTCTGGCCCCTGCCCCACCGCCAGCGCTTCGGCGCGGATGATCTGGGCGATCAGGTCGCAGTCTTGCAGGCTAAAGGTCAAAGGCACCCGCATATCGACCAGCCCTGCCAAGATGCGATCGGTCTGCGGCAGCACTTGGGCGCTGGCATAGTGCCAGTGATCATAGCGGCTGGTAAAGGCCACCGGATTTGGCGCGCCAAACCATTTCAATTCGACCCCGCGCGCCAAGGTGCGGGTCAAAAACGCACCAATGCGTGCCGCCGACCAATCGGGCAGCAAAAACTGAAACGAGGATCCGACATAGCTTTCCTCGGCAGGCCGTTGCACCAAGCGCAGACCCGCCACGCCCTGCAAGCCGGCCTCGAGCCTTTGATAGCGCGCGTTCCAGCGCGCCACCCGCTCGGCCAGCAGCCGCAGTTGCGGCCGCAAAATCGCCGCGCGCAGATTGTCCATCCGCCCCGAGACATTGGGCACCTGCATGCGCACCCGCTCGAAGACCTCGGCACTGGGGGCGGCGCGATGCGCGCCGTAAAGCATATAAGACCCCGACAGCAGCACCGCCCGCGCCATCACCTCGGCATCATCCGAGACCAGCAAGCCGCCCTCGCCTGCATTGACATGCTTATAGGTCTGCATCGAATAGCAGCCGATCACGCCCTGCCGCCCCGAGGGCACGCCCTTCCAAGCCGCCCCCATGGTATGGGCGCAATCCTCGACGATTTGCAGCCCCAGCCGCGCGCAAAGCGTCCCCAGCGCCTCCATATCACACAGATGCCCGCGCATATGGCTTAACATCAAGACCCGCGCGCCGCTGGCAACCGCCTTCGCCTCCAGATCGGCGAAATCCAGCACCAGATCTTCGGTCACCTCGACAAAGATCGGCCGCGCGCCCAAGGCGGCAATCGCCCCTGGCACCGGCGCAAGCGTGAAGGCGTTGGTCAACACCGCATCCCCCGCCTGCACCCCCAAAGCGCGCAAGGCACAGCCCAAGGCATAGCCGCCCGAGGCCACCGCAAGGCAATAGCGCGCGCCGGTCTGGGCTGCGAATTCTTCTTCCAACAGCGCCGCCTCTGCCACTTCGCCCGCGACCACATTATAGCGGTGCAAACGGCCATGCTGCAAAACCGCCAAGGCGGCGGCGATGCCTTCCTCGGGAATCGGTTCTTGCTGGGTGAAACTGCCGGTAAAACGGGTTTGGGTCATGGCTTTTTCTCCTCGGATCGCAGCAGCAGCACATACAGTGCCAAAGCTATGGCACAGACCGCGGCGGCCATAAAGAACGGAATATCGGCGGCAAACCTGCCACCTTGGGCGGCAAAATAGCCAAAGCTTTGGCTGAAAAACACCGTGCCGGTCAGCATCGCCACGCTCATGATCGCCGCAATGCCGCCTTGCAATTCGCCTTGGGCATCGGCGGGCACGTTCTTGGTCATCATCGCCACCAGCATCGGATGCACAAAGCCTTCGGGCCCGTGCAGCACCATCAAGACCACGACCGGCAGCAATCCCCAAGCAAAGCCATAGCCCAAAAGGCCGAAAACTCCGGTGATCAGCCCCAAAAGCACCATTCTGCGCTCGCCAAAACGCGCAGCCGCGGGGCCGGCCAAACCGCCCTGAAACACCGCCATCACAATGCCAAACAGCGCCAATGACACCCCCACCATCGCCGTCGACCAGCCGAATTTCGTCATGCCCCAAAACGGCCAGATCGCGGGATAAATCGCGGTGCAGAACATATAGACAAACAGCACCGCGCACATCGGCAGCACGCCCTTATAGCTGCGAAACACCGCAAAAGCGCCAAAGGGGTTCGATCTGCGCCAAAGAAAGGCCCGCCGGTTTTCGCGCGCAAGCGTTTCGGGCAGCACAAACCAGCCATAGATCAGGTTCAGCCCCGAAATCACCGCCGCGACGTAAAACGGCACCCTTGGCCCAAAGGCGCCCAAAAGCCCGCCAATCGCCGGACCAATCACAAAGCCCAAGCCAAAGCAGGCGCCCAAAAGGCCAAAATACTTGGCCCGCGCTTCGGGGGCGGTGACATCGGTGATAAAGGCATTGGCAATCACCCAGCTTGAGCCGCAAACCCCTGCAATCACCCGCCCCACAAACAGCCAAAACAGGCTGGGGGCCAGCGCTTGCAGCAGATTGTCCAGCCCAAGCCCCGCAATCGCCAACAACAGCAGCGGTCTGCGGCCGAAACGGTCACTCAGATTGCCCATCAGCGGGCTACAGGCAAATTGCGCGACCGAAAAGGCAAAGAACATCCAGCCGCCGATTTTTGCCGCATCCGCAAGCCCCAGCCCGCCGACCTCTTCGATCAGCTGCGGCAAAACCGGAATGATCAGGCCAAAGCCCACCACATCCAGCAAAACGCTGATCAGAACAAAGGTTATCGCATGGCGCGAGGGGGCTTTCGGATTTGGCCCCGCGACCCCGCCAGAATTCATAGCGCCGCAGCACCCAAGATCCGCTGCGCCAAATCGGGCAGCGCGTCGTAATGCTCGAGCAGCGCTTCGGGGTTCAGCCGGGTGATCGCGCGGCCCTCGGGGCCAAAGGTCACCAGCGCCACCGGCACCCCCACGGCAAGCCCGGTCTTGCGGTCGGTCTCGGTATCGCCAATCAACATCGAACGCGCCACCGTGCCCCCGACACGGCGCACGGCCTCTAGATATGGCGCCGGATCAGGCTTGCGCGTGGGCAGGGTATCGGCCCCCACCAGCGCGCCAAAAAGATCGGTGATGCCAAGACGGCGCACCAATTCAACCGCCAAAGCCTCGGGCTTATTGGTGCAGATCGCGGTGGCAAAACCTGTGCTGCGCAGCGCCTCTACCGCCGCCACCACGCCGGGATAAAGCACGGTATGGGTGTCTATCGCCTCGCCATAAGCCCGCAGCAGCATTGGGTAATAGCGGCTGATGTCGTCTTCTGAAAACGCCACCCCCAGCCGCGCAAGCCCCGTGCGCAGCATCGCCCGCCCGCCGTGAAAGGCCACCAGCGTGTCGCGCCCATCCAGCACCACGCCGTGGCCCATATGTTCAAAGCAAGCATTGGCGGCGGCCAGCAAATCGGCACTGGTATCTGCCAAGGTGCCGTCCAGATCGAAAACCACTGTGCGCATTCTGTAACCTTGCGTGAAGAACCACCCCTTGCGGCCCAGCCCGTACGGGGTAAAACGAGGGCAAAAGAATTGGAAGGGGCTTGCATGCCGGTTTCGTTTATTGTTTTGGCCGCAGGCATGGGCACGCGGATGAATTCCGACCTGCCCAAGGTGTTGCACAAAGTCGCCGCAGCCCCGCTGTTGCACCATGCGCTGACAGCCGCGCGCAGCCTTGATCCGGCGCGCATCGTGGTGGTGACAGGCCACGGCGCGGCAGAGGTCGAAGCCGCAGCCAAGGGCTTTGACGAGGCCTGCGAATGCGTGCTGCAAGACCCGCAACTGGGCACCGCCCATGCCGTCAGCATGGCAGCCCCGCTGCTGGAGAAGATGTCGGGCGATGTCATCGTGCTTTACGGCGACACGCCCTTTATTCGCCCCGAAACGCTGGAGGCCATCTTGCACGCGCGCGCACGCCATTCGGTGGTGGTGCTGGGGTTTCAGGCCCGCGATCCGGGCCGTTATGGCCGGCTGATCTGCCAAGGCGAGAGCTTGGAAAAGATCGTCGAATATAAGGATGCAACGGAAGAAGAACGCGCCGTAACGCTTTGTAATTCTGGTGTTATGTGCGCATCAGCCGAGCTGATGTTCGATCTTTTGACACGCGTTGAAAACACCAATGCGGCAGGCGAATACTACCTGACCGATCTGCCACAGCTTGCGCGCGCGCAGGGCCTTTCGGCAGGCGTGGTGATCTGCGACGAGGCCGAGACGCTGGGCATCAACACCCGCCGCGAACTGGCGGCAGCCGAGGCCGCCTTTCAGGCCCGCGCCCGTCTTGAAGCGCTGGAAAATGGCGTCACCCTGACCGCGCCCGAAACCGTTTTCTTCGCGCTTGATACCCATATCGGCCGCGATGCGATCATCGGCCCAAATGTGCTTTTCGGCCTTGGTGTCACCATCGAATCCGCCGCCGAAGTGAAGGGTTTTTGCCATCTGGAAGGCTGCCATATCTCGCGCGGTGCGCAAGTCGGCCCCTTTGCCCGCCTGCGCTTGGGCGCGGAATTGGCCGAAGATGTGCATGTCGGCAATTTCGTCGAGATCAAGAACGCAATCTTGGATGAGGGCGTCAAGGTCGGCCATCTGACCTATCTGGGCGACGCGGATATTGGCGAATTCAGCAATATCGGCGCGGGCACGGTGACCTGCAACTATGACGGGGTGATGAAACATCGCACCCGCATCGGCAAACGCGCCTTTATCGGATCGTCTACCATGCTGGTGGCCCCTGTCAGTGTTGGCAATGATGCGCTGACAGCCTCTGGTTCTGTAATCACCGAAGATGTGCCTGCCGAGGCTGTGGCACTGGCGCGCGCCAAACAAGTGAACAAGCCAGGTCTGGCGACCAAGCTGATGGCACGGCTCAAAACGATCAAAGCCGCGAAAGGTAAAGCGTAAATGTGTGGGATTGTTGGGGTTCTTGGTCTTCACGAGGCAGCACCGCTGCTGGTTGAGGCGTTAAAGCGGCTGGAATATCGCGGCTACGATTCCGCAGGCATCGCCACGGTGAACGCAGGCAAGCTGGACCGCCGTCGCGCGGTGGGCAAGCTGGTGAACCTGTCCGATCTGTTGGTGCATGAACCCTTGGCGGGCAAATCCGGCATCGGCCACACCCGCTGGGCCACGCATGGTGCTGCCACCACCACCAATGCCCACCCGCATCGCTCGGGCCCTGTGGCGGTGGTGCACAATGGCATCATCGAGAACTTTCGCGAGCTGCGCGCCGAGCTGACCGCTGCCGGCCTCAGCTTTGAATCGCAGACCGATACCGAAACCGTGGCTTTGCTGGCGCGTCATTACATCGACCAAGGCGCTGCCCCGCTCGAGGCGGCGCGCCAGACCCTGAAACGGCTGCACGGCGCCTTTGCGCTGTGCTTTTTGTTTGAAGGCGAGAATGATCTGATGATCGCGGCGCGCAAAGGCTCGCCGCTTGCGATTGGTCATGGCGAGGGCGAGATGTTTGTAGGCTCGGATGCCATCGCGCTTGCGCCGATGACCGACCGCGTCACCTATCTTGAAGAAGGCGATTACGCCGTGATTACCCGCGCAGGCGCTGTGATCTATGACGATGCTGACCGCTTGGCCAACCGCGCCGAGACCCGGATCGAGCTGGACGCCACCCGCATTGAAAAGGCCGGCTACAAGCACTTTATGGCCAAGGAAGTCGCCGAACAGCCCGTGGTGATCGCCGATGCGCTGCGCCGCTATGTGACATCGGGCCAAGACGCCTTGCCCGCGCTGCGGCTTCCGGCCGAGGTGGATTTTAGCGGCGTCGACCGCATCACCATGGTGGCCTGCGGCACCGCATCTTATGCCACCCATATCGCGAAATACTGGTTTGAACAGATCGCCGGCATCGCCGTGGAAATCGACATCGCCTCGGAATTCCGCTATCGCGAGCCGCCACTGTCGCCGCAGCAATGGGCGCTGTTTGTCAGCCAATCGGGCGAAACCGCCGACACTTTGGCAGCCCTGCGCTATACCCGCGACAAGGTCGCCAAGATCGTGGCCGTGGTCAATGTGCCGACCTCTTCCATCGCGCGCGAAGCCGATCTTGCCCTGCCGATCATGGCGGGGGTCGAGGTGGGCGTGGCCTCGACCAAAGCCTTTACCTGCCAGCTGATCACCTTGGCGCTTTTGGCGCTGAAGGCCGCGCAAGATCGCGGTCGGCTGGATGCGGCGGGCTTGGCCAAACACCTTGGCGATTTGGCGGCCTTGCCCGGTTTGATGAACCACGCGCTGGCGCTGTCGCCGGCGATTTCCGCCATCGCAGAAGAGCTGGCCGAGGCGCAGGACGTGCTGTTTCTGGGGCGGGGTGCTATGTATCCGCTGGCCCTGGAAGGCGCGCTAAAGCTGAAGGAAATCAGCTATATACACGCCGAAGGTTATGCATCAGGTGAACTGAAGCACGGCCCCATCGCCTTGATCGACAACCGCGTGCCCGTCATCGTTCTGGCCCCGCGCGATGCTTTGTTTGAAAAGACCGTCTCGAACATGCAAGAGGTGATGGCGCGCCACGGCAAGGTGCTGCTGATCTCGGACGCGCAGGGCATTGCCGAGGCGGGCGAAGGCTGCTGGCGCACCCTGACCATGCCGCAGGTCGCTGACGCCTTTGCGCCGATCCTTTACGCGCTGCCCGCACAGCTTTTGGCCTATCACACCGCGATTGCCAAAGGCACCGATGTCGACCAACCCCGCAACCTAGCCAAGTCTGTGACCGTAGAATGATCCAATCCGCCCTTGCGCAACTGCACGCGCTTGCCGATGCCTCTCAGGCCGCCGAAGCCTTGGCCTATCATAAGGTGGATCGCCCCTACCTTGGCCTGCGGGTGCCGCAGATCGAAGAGCTGACCAAGGCGTGGCGCGCCGAGCTGGAGCTAGAGGCGCGGGTGCAGCTGGCCTCCGACCTTTGGGACAGCAATATCCACGACGCCCGCGTCGCTGCCGCCAAACTGCTGACCCAAGCCCGCATCACCCCAGATGATGGCGTTTGGGATCTGATCTGCACTTGGGTGCCCGACTTTGACGCTTGGGCCTTGGCCGATCATGTCTGCATCGCCGCACAAAAGCGCATCGCGGCAGAGCCTGCGCGGCTGGATGTGGTTGAAGGCTGGACCACTTCGCCAAACATGTGGACCCGCCGCGCGGCTTTGGTTGCCACGCTGTGCTTTACCAAGCAAAACTTTCCCAAACCCGCCGAGCTGGAGGCGCGCGACCGCATCCTTGGTTGGGCCGAGGGCTATTGCAGCGACCGCGATTGGTTCATCCAAAAAGCGGTGGCGTGGTGGCTGCGGGATCTGTCGAAACACGACCCCGCGCGAACCGAGGCGTTTCTGGCCGACCATGGCGACAGGATGAAAACCTTCGCGCGCAAAGAGGCGGCACAATATATCTAGGCGCCCGCTATTGCGCGTAGATCGACACTTCCGGCAGGTCAGTCAGCGCAAAGCCTAAAGCCCGAAACGCCGAGAAAGACAGGCTTGCCGCCCCGGTTGTCGGCAAAAGATCGACGCTGACCGAAGCGCCGCTGGCGCTGACAACGCGGCCCTTGCCTGGCCTTGGGATCAACGCCGATTGCACCCAGAACCCCGCCTCTGCGGGGCTGCCAAGACCCACCACCGCGCGGCCCAACATCCGCCCCGCTGCCGCAGCAGGCGCCAGCGCCGCCTTGGTCTGCGCCAGCGTGGCGCTGTCCAATCGGGCAGGCGATGAACCTTGCGACATCGCAGGCAACAGCTGCGGTGCGGGCTGCTGCTGTGGCGACATTGCCCCACAGGCCGAAAGCAAAGGAACAGTCAAACTGGCGACAAACAGGAAATGTTTCATTCTACGACGTTAGTCTGCCGCCCGCGCTTGCGCAACCGCCGCTTTCGACCTTGCCGCCACGCCCTGCCCGCCCTAGGTTCTGGTCATGCAAACACCTTTGATTGATCCCTTCGCCCGCGCCATATCGTATCTGCGCGTTTCGGTCACCGACCGCTGCGATTTTCGCTGCGCCTATTGCATGACCGAACATATGACCTTTCTGCCCAAGGCAGAGCTGCTGACGCTGGAAGAGCTGGATCGGCTCTGTTCGGCCTTTGTCGGCATGGGGGTGCAAAAGCTGCGCATCACCGGCGGCGAGCCTTTGGTGCGCAAGGGCATCATGACGTTTTTCGAGGCCATGGCGCGGCACCTGCAATCGGGCGCGCTGAAAGAGCTGACGCTGACCACCAACGGCAGCCAGTTGCGCAAATATGCGGCTGAACTGGCGGCTTGCGGGGTCAAACGCATCAATGTCTCGCTTGATACGCTGGATCCCGCGAAATTCGCCGAGATCACCCGCTGGGGCCGCCTGCCGCAAGTGCTGGACGGGATCGAGGCCGCGAAAGCCGCTGGCATGCAGGTGAAAATCAACGCGGTGGCGCTGAAGGGGTTTAACGAGAATGAACTGTTCTCGCTGGCCGAGTGGTGCGCGCGCGAGGGCCATGATCTGACCTTTATCGAAGTCATGCCGATGGGCGAGATGGGCGATGTTGGCCGTCTGGATCAATATTGGCCGCTGAAAGACCTGCGCGCGACGCTGGCGACCCGCTTTACCCTGATAGATCTGCCCGACAGCACCGGCGGCCCTGCGCGCTATGTGCGGCTGGCCGAAACCGGACAGCGCATCGGCTTTATCACGCCGCTGACGCATAACTTTTGCGAAAGTTGCAACCGCGTGCGGCTGACCTGCACCGGCGAGTTGTACATGTGTCTAGGTCAAGAAGACATGGCCGACCTGCGCGCGCCGCTGCGGGCAAGCGCGCAAAACACCGATCTGGAAACCGCGATCCGCGACGCCATTGCCCGCAAGCCCAAGGGCCATGACTTTGATTATTCACGCCAAGCGATAAAGGGCCAGATGAGCCGCCACATGTCGCACACGGGCGGCTGATTACAGCTGGTCGGGCGAAGGCACCACCAGCCGCTGGCCGACCTTCAGCTTGTCTGGGCTGGACAAAAGCGCGCGGTTTGCGTTGAAAATTGCTGGGTAATAGCTGACGTTGCCGTAAAACTTCAGTGCGATTGACCCAAGGCTGTCACCAGCCAGAACAGTGTAGAACTGATGGCTTTCCGCGCTGCCAATCGCCTTTTGCACCATGCGCACCTCGACCCCTGCGCCCCCTGCCACCACATCTTGCGGCCGCGTCTCGGCCAGCGTGCCCGCCGCCACCTGCGCCTTGGTGACAAGGTTTGACAACAGCACAGCCGTATCCACCCGCCCATCCGAAGTGATCAGCGCCGAGGGTACCGAGATTTCGCCCTTGCCCGCCGCCTCATTCACCAAAGTGTTGATATAAGCGTCAGTCTGCCCCTCGCGCAGCGCCTTGGAGACCAGCGTTTCCAAGGTGGGCACCGCAACCTCTGGCTGACCTCGCAGCGCTCGCAGGGCTGTCAGCGCGCTTGAGGACATCTCGCGCAGACCGCTTGGATCAGCGCTTTGCGCCGCGGCGGGCAGCACCGAAAGGTCTGACAAAATCGCCGTTGTCGCCTCATCCAAACCCGCAGCACCACCGCGCACCACGGGCTTGGCCAGCACCGCCGTCAAAGCCGCCGCAGCCGAGGCGGGCGCGGCAGGCTCTGCAACCAGCACCGGCACCGGATCATTGACGGATTTGCTGACAGCCGCGGCAACCGGCACCGCTGACGCCTGCCGATCTGGCAAAATTTTGAACGGAAAGCCCAAAATCACCGAAAGCATGGCCAGACTGATGCAAAAATAAATCCCCAGAGCCCGCGTCATGGTGCCGCCGCCGACTTGGGCGCAACAACAGTCAGCCCTAAAATCTGCCAATCCTGCATGCCGCCCCGATAATAGTGCAGTTTTTCCATCGGATACCCCGCCCCGCGCAGCGCTCGTAGCGCCCGCATCGCCTGATCGCTCCAGATGCCGTTGCAAAACACCAGCATGTCCAGCGCGTCCGAGAAATCAAACGACTCGCCCCCCAAGGGCTTGGCGCCCAGCGCGATCAGAATATCGTTGCGGTAGGGATTGTCCGAGGCCAGTGTAGCAAAAGGCAGATTGATCGCCGCAGGAATGCTGCCCTTGGCGAACCATTCGGGCAGACGCGCGTCAATCAACACCCCTGTGCCCGCTGCGACCTTGTCTTGCAAAAACCCGATCAGCTCCAGCTCGCCATAGGTATCAACCCCCGAAACCGGCGCGATCGGCTGCAAGCAAAACGGCGGGCAAGCTCTTGACGTCTTGGAAAAATCGCCAGCGATCGTCGCGGTTTCGTCTTGGTTTCGCGCGATTACAATCTCGCGGCCATCAAGCGCAATCCGCGCCTCGGCCATCTTTTCGGTCAGCCCCACGGCCTGGGCTTTAACACCGCTGGCCCCGATAAAAACCGCCACAGAGCCCGCAAGCCCAAGGCAGAAGCCACGCAACAAAACCAACATCTTGAATGAATCCCCAACAGCACCGCTAAATATCCGCATACAGCTGGCAGGCTGTAGCATCTTACAAACATCCGTCTAAATATTGACACCGCCCCCGCAAGGTTTCAACCCGCAAAAGCAAACGGCTGCCCTGACACCCGTCAAAGCAGCCGCGCTTGCGTTGTTGTCGTTGATTTTCAGGCCGCAGGCATCCGCGTCTCGACCATGCCGGCATACCAGCTTGAGCCAAAGGGGATCGCATTGTCGTCAAAGTTATAGGCGGGGTGATGCACCATCGCGGTGTCGCCATTGCCAAGGAAGATATAGGCGCCTGGGCGTTCCAGCAGCATAAAGCTGAAATCCTCGGCCCCCATCAAAGGCGCTGTGTCGGTATCGACCTGACCCGAAACCGCGCGCGCCACTTCGGCGGCGTAATCGGTGTTTTCGGGCGCATTCACCGTCACCGGATAGCCGCGCTGATAGTCGACCACGGCACGCGCACCCAAGGCGGCGGCGGTGCCCTCGGCGATCTCGGTCACCCGCTGCTGCACATAATCCTGCACGCCGAAATCCATCGTGCGCACGGTGCCCTTCATCTTGACCACCTGCGGGATGACGTTATGCGCGGTGCTGTCAGTCGCCACGGTGCAGACCGAAACCACGACCTGTTTCAGCGGATCCACCCCGCGCGAGGCGATGGTTTGCAGCGCCACGATAATATGGGCGGCCACCACGGTGGTGTCGATACAGTCATGCGGTTTGGCGGCATGGCCACCCTTGCCGGTGACGGTGATTTCAAACTGATCGGCGGCGGCCATCATCGCACCGGGTCGAATGGCGAAATGGCCAACCGGAATCCCCGGCATATTGTGCATGCCGTAAACCTCTTGAATGCCCCAACGGTCCATCATGCCATCGGCACACATCTCGCGCCCGCCACCGCCGCCCTCTTCGGCGGGTTGGAAGATCAGCACAGCGGTGCCGTCAAAGTTGCGGGTCTCGGCCAGATATTTCGCCGCCCCCAACAGCATCGAGGTATGCCCGTCATGACCGCAAGCATGCATCTTGCCCGGGGTCTTGCTGGCATAGGCGACGCCGGTTTGCTCGTTGATCGGCAGCGCGTCCATATCGGCGCGCAGGCCAATCACCCGACCCGATGTGTCGGTCTTGCCCTTGATCACCACCACCACGCCGGTGCGGCCGATGCCTTCGGTGACCTCGTCACAGCCAAAGCTGCGGCACAGCTCTGCCACTTTGCCCGCGGTGCGATGCACTTCGAACAACAGCTCGGGGTTTTCGTGGAAATCCTGACGCCAGCCTGCGATTTCGGGCAGCATCTCGGCAAAACGGTTCTTAACGGCCATCGGGCACCTCTAGGTCAGATCGAGCGGCAAGCGCTGCTCGACAAGGGTTACGAAAAAGCTGCATCCGGCGGGGATCGCTTCATCATTGAAATCATAGGCGGGGTGGTGGCACATCGCAGAATCGCCATTGCCAAGGAAGATATAGGCGCCGGGGCGGGCCTCGAGCATATAAGAGAAATCTTCCGCCGGCATGATCGGTTTGATGTCGCGCTGAACGCCGCCTGCCACCTCGGCCGCCGCTTGGGCGGCATATTCGGTATTTTGCGCCGCATTCACCGTCACCGGATAGCCGCGCTGGTAGTCGATCTGCACCTGCGCGCCAAAGGCAGCGGCGGTCGAGGTGACAATCGCGCGCACCCGCTCTTCGGCGGTGTCACGCGCTGCATTGTCCAGCGTGCGCACCGTGCCCTCCATCACCACGGTATTGGCGATGACATTTGAGGCACTGCTGTCGGTCTGAAAGGTGCCCACCGTCACCACCACCGCGTCGAGCGGGTCGATATTGCGCGAGACCACCGATTGCAGCGCCACCACGATGTGACAGCCCACCAGCGTGGTATCAATCGAGCGGTGCGGTTCTGCGGCATGGCCGCCTTTGCCGGTCAGACGGATGGTGAATTCATCCGCCGAAGCCATCAGCGGACCCGAGCGGATGGCAAATTGCCCAACCGGCAGGCCGGGGGCATTGTGCAGCCCGTAGACCTCGCTGATGCCAAAGCGCTCCATCAGCCCGTCGTCAATCATCGCCTTGGCCCCTGCCCCGCCTTCTTCGGCGGGCTGGAAGATCAGCGCCACGCTGCCGTCGAAATTGCGGGTCTCGGCCAGATATTTTGCCGCCCCCAAAAGGATCGAGGTATGGCCGTCATGGCCGCAAGCATGCATCTTGCCCGCCACTTTCGAGGCATAGGCCGCTCCGGTGATCTCGTGGATCGGCAGCGCGTCCATATCGGCGCGCAGGCCAATGACACGGCCCGAGGTATTGGTCTTGCCGTGGATCAGCGCCACCACCCCAGTGCGGCCAATGCCGCTGACTACGGCGTCACAGCCAAAGCTTTCGCACAACTCGGCCACGCGGGCCGCGGTGCGATGCACCTCATAGAGGATCTCGGGGTTTTCGTGAAAGTCGTGCCGCCATCCGGTGATTTCGGGCAACAACTCGGCAAAACGATTCCGCACAGCCATCGGCGCTCTCCTTTTTGCACCAGCCTCTGCCGAAACTCTTTTTGCTTCAAGGGCGGAATTAGCGGAATTTCCGTCGCGCGTCCAAAGCAAGCCCGGTGCCGACCGATCCCAGCATGTCGCCCGTGACAATCGCCACCCCCGGCAAGGCCGCCTCGACCAGCGCGCGCAGGGCCGGCAAACCACTCGAGCCGCCGGTCATAAAGACGCTGCCGATCTGATCCGCCCGCAGGCCAGCTTGGGCCAGAACCGCGCCGATGGTCTGGGCGATGCGCTCAAGCGGCGGGGCAACCGCGGCCTCCAGCGCTGCGCGCCCCAGCATCGGATTGGGGCCGCCTGTCAGCTCGGCCAAGCCAAGGCGGGTAAACTCTGCCCCCGAAAGTGCTATCTTGGCGGCCTCGACCGCCATGGCAAGCGCGTGGCCGCTGCGATCTTCAACGACTTTCATCATCCGGTCTAACAACTCGCCGCGATCGACGTCGCGGCGCAGGGCTTTCAGATCGGCGGCAACGCGCTGGGTGTAAAGCCCGTTGATGCGGTGCCATGTCGCAAGATCCAGAAAATAGTGGTTCGGCATCAAGCCCGCGCCCCCGCGCACCGAGGCCTTATAGCCCAAAAGCGGCATTACCTCGGCCAGACTGAGCAGGCGGTCAAAATCGGTGCCGCCGACGCGAATGCCGTCATTGGCCAGAATATCACCAGCCCGATCCACAGCCGCCGCGCGATCCGGCGAGACCCGCACGATCGAGAAATCCGAGGTACCGCCGCCGATATCCACGATCAGCACCAATTCTTCGGCCGAAACGCTTTGCTCGTATTGCAGGGCGGCGGCAATGGGTTCGTATTGAAAGGCCACATCGCTAAAGCCCAGCGCGCGGGCGATTTCCTCGAGCACGGCTTGGGCCTTGGCATCGCCTGCGGCATCGCCATCGACAAAATGCACCGGACGCCCCAAGACCACGCGGCTGAGCGGCGCGGCTTGGCGCAGCTTTTCCGTCATATGCTGCAAGAAGCGCGCAAGAACCTCGCGGAAGGACACCGCGCGGCGGCCCACGGCGGTGCGCTCGTCGATCAGGCCCGAGCCAAGCGTGCTTTTGAGCCCGCGCATCAAGCGGCCATCTTCGCCGCGCAGATAAGCCGCCATGGCCGCACGGCCATATTCGGGCGCGCCGCCATCGGCATCCCAAAACACCGCCGAGGGCAGTGTGGCAGCCTCGCCTTCCAGCGGCAGCAGCCAAGCGCGGGTATCATCGGCCAAAGCGACGGTGGAATTCGAGGTGCCAAAGTCGATTCCGCAATAGAGTGTCATCGCATTCCCCAGACCAAAACGCCGCGTTTAGTCCTGTGGCTGGGGCTTGTAAAGCAAAGCTCGGCTGCCTCCGGCGGGGATATTTAGGCCAAGATGAAAGCGCTAGAGCGAGGGGCCCGTCGTGGGGCGGCTGCCATCGGTGAAGCGGGAGGCGCGAAAGCGGTGCAGATCATGGCCAATGGCGCGGCCGCTGACCAGATCGGCGATGACGCGGCCCATGCCGGGGCCGATGCCAAAGCCGTGGCCGCTGAGACCTGTGGCGATGATCAGCCCGTCAAGGCCGGGCGCGCGGTCGATCACCGGCACCACATCGGGCATGGTGTCGATCATACCGGCCCAAGCGGCGCGCAGTTTTGGCCGGCCAAGCGCTGGCAGGGCTGCGGCGAAATCCTTTTGCACTTGGGCCAGGGTGGCAAGATTGGGCGCGGGGTTGAGCACGCGCATTGCTTCGAAGGGCGAGGCCTCGTCGGCTTGCCAGTGGCGTTTGGTGCCCCAAGCGTCGGGGAAGGCTTTGGGGGCTGCGGCGCGGAAGGTTGTTGATTTGAAGTCTTTTTTCAGAACGGGCAGGTATTTTGGCAGATGGCGAAAGGCATCGGGGCCGATGAAGAAATCATGGCTTGCGCCAGGGGCGATGGTATAGCCGCCGTCTTGTCTGCGGCGAAAGGCAAAGCGGTCATCGGCGACATTGCCGGCAAAGACCTGTGGCAGGCTTTCGGTCGCTGCCACACTGGCCAGCACCGCAAGCTGCGGCAGTGAGATGCCCTCGGCGCGCAGGAAAAGCGCGGACCAGGCCCCGCCTGCCACCACCACCTGATCGCAGGCGATGCGGCCTTGTTCGGTAAAGACGCCGGTGATGCGGCCGCCTGCGCGGTCAAGCCGGCGCAGCGCGCAGTTTTCCACCAGCACCGCGCCGCGTGCCACGGCACCTGCGGCCAGCAAGGGCACCGCTGTGGCGGGTTCGGCGCGCGCATCAGAGGCGGTGAAGAGCCCCCCCAGCCAAGGCGCCGCCAGCCCCGCGATTTGGTCTGCAATCTGCGCGCGGGTCAGCATTTGGCTTTGCAGCCCATGCCCCTGCGCCTCGGCGCGCCAGGCGTCAAAGCCTGCCAGCTCGGCTGCGCTGCGGGCGGGGTAAAGCACGCCCTCTTGGGCAAAGCCCAAAGCGGGGCCAAATTCGGCGGCGAGGCTTTTCCAGATTGACAGGCTTTCCATCATGATCGGCAATTCGGCCAGATCGCGGCCCTGTTGGCGGATCCAGCCCCAGTTGCGCGAGGATTGCTCGCCGGCGATGCGGCCCTTTTCGCACAGCACGACGCGCAGGCCCTGCTCGGCCAGATACCAGGCCGTCATCACCCCGATCACGCCGCCGCCCAGCACCACCACATCGCAGGCCTTGGGCAAGGTCGGGGCAAAGCGCAGTGGCGTGGCCTCGGAAATCGGGAAGCTCACCGCAGATCCTCGAGCAGGGCGAGCATAAAGCGTTGGCCGGCCTGCCATTCTGAAAGTTCAAGATATTCGTCGACCTGATGCGCTTGCGCGATGTCGCCGGGGCCGCAGATGACGGCCGAATAGCCTGCATCTTGGAACTGACCGGCTTCGGTGCCGTAAGACACCACGCCGGCGGCATTGGCCCCTGTCAGGCGGCGTACCAAGGCTTCGGCCGGACCTTCGCTTTCGGGTTTCAGGCCCGGCACGTTGAAAAACCGCGTCAGGGTGACGCCGGCTTGCGGGTTGACCGCCTTGAGGGCGGCATCAAGCCTTGCGGCCTCTGCCTCGAATTCGGCGGCCAAGGCGGTGATGTCCTCATCGGGCACCACCCGCATCTCGACGGCAAAGCGGCAGTCGCCTGCGGTGATGTTATGCGCGGTGCCACCCGAGATCATGCCGACATGCAGCGTGGTGAAGGGCGGATGGAAGGTCGCAGCCGCAGCAGAGGCCGGGCGGGCTTGGATCTCGGCGTTTTTGGCGTTGATCCAGCCGATCAGCCGCGCGCCTTCCATGATGGCGCTGACGCCGTAGGGCAGCAGCGAGGAATGCACCTCGTAGCCTTTAACATGCACGTGAAATCCGGTGCCGCCCTTGTGGCCATTGATCAGCCCCATGCTGCTTGGCTCGCCGATCACCGCGACACTGGCCTGCGGCAAGATCTGCTGCATGGTGGCAATCATTGGCGGGGCGCCGGTGCAGCCAATCTCTTCGTCATAAGACAGCGCCAGTTGCAGTGGCCGCGTAACGCCGCGTTTATGGGCTTGCACCAAGGCCCAGATCGAAAGGGCTACATAGCCCTTCATATCGCAGGTGCCGCGGCCATAAAGGCGGCCATCACGTTCGGTCACCACCCAAGGGTCGCTGGTCCAGTCCTGCCCATCCACCGGCACCACATCCGAATGCCCCGACAGCACCACGCCGCCTGCCTCCCAAGGGCCTACATGGGCGAAAAGTGCTGCCTTGCTGCGGTCTTCATTCCAGTGGCGGTGGCTTTCGATGCCATGGCTGGCAAGATAGGCTTCCAGCCAATCAATCAATGCGAGGTTGCTGCCCCGGCTGACGGTTGGAAAGCTGACCAACTGATCCAGTATTTGACGCGACGTCATCTCTTGCATGGCTTACCTCGTTCTTGCACGCCAAGCCTGAGCCGCGCCGCGCAGGGTGTCAAGACGCACAAAACGCCGATGCAACCACACGATGTGGCGAAAAATATTTCTGTTATTTGGTCAAATTTCGGGATTGATACCTTGGGGGAAATCGGAAAGACTTCCTGCACAATCCAAGGGCGGGAAACATCGCCTGTATTAGAATAAGAAATAAAAACAAAAACTTGGGGGTTACCTATGCCCGATGGGGCCATGCACGTTCTTGACGTGAAGGGGCTAAAGACTGTGTTTCGCACCCGCGGGGGCGAAGTGCATGCTGTCAATTCGGTAAGCTTCCATTTGAAACGTGGTGAACTGTTGGGCGTTGTCGGGGAAAGTGGTTCTGGCAAGTCTGTCACCATGATGTCTTTGATCGGCTTGCTGCCCTCGCCCCCTGCCGAGATCCGCGAAGGTCAGGTGCTTTTGGGCGAACGGGATCTTTTGAAAATCTCGGCCGACGATCTGCGCGATGTCCGCGGTGCCAAGGTGGGCTTTGTGTTTCAAGACCCGATGACCAGCCTGAATCCGGTGTTCAACGTAGGCTTTCAGATCATGGAGCCGCTGCGCCGCCACATGGGGATGAGCAAACCGCAAGCCCGGGCGCGGGCGGTCGAGCTGTTGGAACTGGTGGGTATTCCCGACGCGGCAAACCGCCTGAACAACTATCCGCATCAGTTTTCCGGCGGCATGCGCCAGCGCGTGATGATCGCGATTGCGCTGGCCTGTGACCCCGATGTGCTGATTGCAGACGAGCCTACGACCGCGCTGGATGTCACCATTCAGGCGCAGATCCTGGAGTTGGTGAAAGAGCTGCGACAAAAGCTGGGCATGGCGATCATCTGGATCACTCATGATCTGGGCGTGATTGCCGCCATCGCGGATCGAGTGATGGTGATGTATGGCGGCCAGATTGTGGAACAGGCGCCGGTGAACGATCTGTTTGCCAACCCGCAGCACCCCTATACGCGCGCGCTTTTGAAAACCATTCCGTCTATGTCGGGTGCGCGTGAAGCGCGCTTGCAGGTGATCGAAGGCCAGCCGCCGATCATCACCGCAGCGCCGGTGGCCTGTTCGTTCCGCGCGCGCTGCGCCCATGCTTTTGCCCGCTGCGAGGCCGAAAACCCGCTGCGCCGCGCGGTAGCAGGCGGCGCGGTGGATCAAAACCATGATGTCGCCTGTCACTGGACTGCGGAGGCGCGTGATGCTTGATCAAACCGCGAAACCTTTGGTCGAAGTCAGCGATCTGAAGATGTATTTCCCGATCTATTCGGGCGTGCTGCGCCGCCATACCGGCGATGTCAAAGCGGTCGATGGCGTGTCGTTCAACATCCTTGAGGGCGAAACCTTGGGGCTGGTTGGCGAATCTGGCTGTGGAAAATCGACTGTGGGCCGCGCCTTGCTGCGGCTTTACGAGCCCACGGCGGGCTCGGTTGTGATCGGCGGCGAAGATATCGCCACGCTTGCGCCCGAGGCGTTGCGCAAGAAACGCCCAAGCATGCAGATGGTGTTTCAAGACCCGCAAGCCAGCTTGAACCCGCGCATGACAGTGGCGGGTATCATTTCGGAACCCTTGGTCGAACATACCGATTGGTCGGCAGATCGCCGGCTAGAACGGGTGTTGGAGCTGATGGATGCGGTGGGGCTGAACCGCCGCTTTGCCAACCGCTTTCCGCATGAGTTTTCCGGCGGTCAGCGCCAGCGCATCGGCATTGCCCGCGCGCTGGCCTTGAACCCGAAATTCATCGTCTGCGACGAACCGATTGCGGCGCTGGATGTCTCGATCCAAGCGCAGGTGGTCAATCTGCTGGAAGATCTGCAAGAGCGGCTGGGCCTGACCTATCTGTTCATCAGCCATGATCTGTCGATGGTGCGCCATATCGCCGACCGCGTGGCGGTGATGTATCTGGGCCGCATTGCCGAGCTGTCGCCGCGTGATGCGCTGTTTGCCAACCCGCTGCACCCCTATGCCGAGGCTTTGCTTTCGGCGGTCAATGAACCCGATCCCAACCGCGCGCGGCGCGAACGGATCATCCTGCAGGGCGATGTGCCCTCGCCCGCGAACCCGCCCAAGGGCTGCAACTTTTGCACCCGCTGCCCCAAGGCTTTCGCGCGCTGTCATCAGGAAAAACCCGAGCTTGTAGAGGTGCAGCCCGGCCGTCAGGTCGCCTGTTTCCTTTATGAAGAAAACACTGCTGTCGGATCAACCGCCAGTGTCGAGGCCACAGAGCTTAATCAACAAGGAGAGACAAAATGAAACTTAAGACAGCCCTTTTGGGTGCTGCCTGCGCTTTTGCCTTTGCGCCCGCAGCTTTTGCGGAACGCGGCAGTGATGGCACTGTAAACGTGCTTTACGCACAGGCGCCTTCGACGCTGAACCCCTACCTGTCCTCGGGCACCAAAGACGTTGAGAATGCCTCGATCATTCTGGAAGGCATGGCGGGCTTTGACGAAAAAGGCGTGGTCTTCCCGCGTTTGGCTGAAAGCGTACCAACGGTTGAAAACGGCGGCATCTCGGCCGATCTGACCAGCATCACCTGGAAGCTGAAGCCAGGCCTGTTGTGGTCGGATGGCACGCCAGTGACCTCGGCTGACGCGAAATTCACCTATGAATATTGCACCGCCCCCGATGGCGGCTGCGCACAGGCCTCGCGCTATGAAGGCATCACCTCGATCGACACCCCAGACGATCAGACCGTTGTCATCAACTTTGACGGCCCAAAACCAAACCCTTATCAGGCCTTCGTCGGCGGCACCTCGCCGATCCTGCAAAAGGCCCAGTTTGCCAATTGCATGGGCGCAGCTGCATCCACCTGCACCGAGCAGAACTTTAACCCCATCGGCACCGGCCCATTCCGCGTTGTTGAATTCAAAACCAATGACACTGTGACGCTGGAAGCCAACCCGAACTACCGCGACCCAGCCAAGCCCGCTTTTGCGAAAATGGTTGTCAAAGGCGGTGGCGATGCAGAATCAGCGGCGCGCGCTGTGATGCAGACCGGCGAATTCGACTATGCTTGGAACACCCAGATCAACCCCGAGCTGCAAGCTCAGATGGAGACCGGCGGCAAAGGCAAGTTCGTCAACGGCTTCGGCACGCTGGTCGAGCGGATTGAAATGAACATGACCGATCCTTCGCCAGATCTGGCAGAGGGCGAGCGTTCGACCACCAAGCATCCGCACCCAATCCTGTCGGATATCAACGTGCGTACGGCTTTGTCCAAAGCCATCGACCGCCAGATCCTTGTCGATATCGGCTATGGCAATGCCGGCCGTCCGACCTGTAATCTGGTGCCAGCGCCCGAGTTGTTTGCCTCTGACAACACCGGTTGCATTCCACATGACATGGAAGGCGCGAAAAAGCTGCTGGACGACGCAGGCTGGGTTCCAGGCGCTGATGGCGTGCGGGAAAAAGATGGCAAGAAGCTGCACATCCTTTACCAAACCTCGACCAACCCTGTGCGTCAGGACTTCCAGGCTTTGATCAAAGATTGGTGGACCGAGCTGGGTGTGGACGTCGAGCTTCGCAACATCGACGCTTCGGTGTTCTTTGGCGGCGATGCGGGCTCGCCCGATACCTTCCAGAAGTTCTATGCAGACGTCGAAATGTATGCCAACAACTTTGACGGCACCGATCCAGAGCCCTACCTGGCCAGCTATCTGTGCAATAAGATCCCAGGCCCAGACAACCAGTGGCAGGGTGAAAACATCAACCGCTTCTGCGATCCAGCCTATGACGCGCTGGTTGCTGAAATGGGCAAAACCTCGGATATGGCCAAGCGCTCCGAGCTTGCTAAAAAGATGAACGACATGCTGACCAAAGACAGCATGGTCATCGTGCCGCTGGTCGATCGTGGTCGTCTTTCGGCTGCCTCGAACGCGCTGGGTGGCGTGAACCTGAACACTTGGGACACCGAAATGTGGAACGTACAAGATTGGTTCCGCGTCAAGTGATCTAAAGCTTTGGGCGGGGGCCATCCCCCGCCCATCCTCCCCCCCCTGAAGTCTGCTTGCGAGAGGCGCCGCCATGCTCACCTTCACGCTTCGAAGATTGCTGCTTGCAATCCCGACGCTTCTCTTGATCAGCCTTGTGATCTTTTTTCTGGTCGATCTGGCACCGGGAAGCCCTGCCTCGGAAATTCCGCTGACGGTGCCTGCCGAAGTGCGGATGAAAATCCTTGAAGCGATGGGCGTCAACGAACCGGTCTATGTCCGCTATGGGCTTTGGCTGAAACAGTTTTTTTATGTCGAGCCTTTGACCGGCATTGATGCAATCTTTGGCAGCAATTACGCCGAAGGCATGCAGCGGATCATCAGCTATCAAACCCGCTCGCCGGTGTTTGACATCATCGTGCAGCGCCTGCCGCAGACGCTGATCGTGATTGGCACTGCCTATCTGGTGGGCATCTTGATCGCGGTTCCGATTGGCATTTATTCGGCCTATCGGCAGTATTCGATCTTTGATCAGCTTGGCACCTTGCTGGCGATGATCGGGTTTTCGGTGCCGACCTTCTTTTCGGGCACGCTGCTGATTATTCTGTTTGCCGTCGGTCTGGGCTGGTTTCCAACCAAATATGACACCACCTTGACCGTCACCGATTGGGACACCTTCTGGCAACAAGTGCGGCAGATGACGCTGCCGGTGATGACCTTGGGGCTGGCCAATGCGGCCTCGATCAGCCGCTATATGCGTTCGTCTATGCTTGAAAACATGGGCCAGGACTATGTGCGCACCGCGCGTGCCAAAGGCATGTCAGAGCGTACGGTGGTGCTGAAACATGTGCTGCGCAATTCGATGATACCCGTGGTCACGGTGATCGCCCTTGGCATCCCCTCGATCTTTGGCGGCGCGATTATCACCGAGAATATGTTCGGGGTCTCGGGCATTGGCTCGGCGCTGATCGGGGCGATTCATGCCAATGATTTGCCGATGGTGCAGACGCTTGCCTTTATCTTCGCGATCCTGATCGTGCTTTTCAACCTGATCGCCGACGTGCTTTACGGCCTTCTCGACCCGAGGATCCGCTATGACTGACGCCACCACAGCGATTGAAAAACCCGCCAGCCAAATGCGGGCGATTTGGCAGCAATTTCGCACCCATAAGGGCGCTTTGTTTGGGCTGATTGTGCTGGGCACGCTGATTTTGGCCGTGGTTTTGGGGCCGTTTTTGTGGGTGCCTGAAAAGATGTCGGTGGCCAAGGCGATCATGCTGAAAAACCAAGGTCCGTCGTGGCGGTTCCCATTGGGCACCGATCAGCTGGGCCGCGATATGCTGGCGCGGATGCTGGACGCGGGCAAAGTCTCTTTGGCGGTGGGCTTTGTGGCGATGATGATCGCGATTTTTGTCGGCACCACCATCGGCATTTTGGCGGGCTATTTCAAACGGCTGGACGGGCCCTTGATGCGGCTGACCGATATGTTTCTGGCCTTGCCGCTGATTCCGCTTTTGCTGGTGATGGTGATGCTGTTTCGCGACCGCATCGCGGGGCTTGTCGGGCCAGAAATGGGGGCGTTTTTGCTGATCGTCTTTGCGATTGGGGTCACCTCTTGGATGCAGGCGGCGCGGATTGTGCGCGGCGAGGTATTGGCGCTGAAAGAGCGTGAATATGTGCTGGCCGCGCGGTCAATTGGAGCGATTCCGCGCCGGATCATTCTGCGCCATATCCTGCCCAATGTGGTCTCGCCGGTGATGGTGGCGGCGACTTTGGGGGTGGCCGAGGCGATCATCACCGAATCTGTGCTGTCTTTCCTTGGCCTTGGCTTTCCGCCCGATTTTCCGACCTGGGGGCGGCTTTTGTATGATGGGCTGTCTTATATGCAGATCTATCCCGAACGCGTGATCTGGCCGGGTGTGGCGATTTCGCTGACGGTTTTGTCGGTGAACTATATCGGTGACGGCCTGCGCGATGCGCTGGATCCGCGCATTCGCGGCAGGTAAAGCTTGCGCCACGCTTTGAAACTGCGCAAAAGCCCTCTGAGTTTCAGAGGGCTTTTTGCATGCATCTGCTATTGATCCACACCGGCGGCACCATTGGCATGGCGCAAACCGAGATCGGCTTTGCCCCGCGCGCAGGCGTGCTTGAGGCCGCCTTGGCAAAGCTTGCCCCAACCGCCCAGATCACTCTGCTGCCGCTTGCGCCGCTGATCGACAGCGCCAATGCCACCCCCGCCGATTGGAACCGCATCGCCGCAGCAATCGAGGCAGGCCACGCGCGCTATGACGGCTTTGTCGTCACCCATGGCACCGACACGCTGGCCTTTACCGCCGCAGCGCTTTGCTTTGCGCTGGCGGGTCTGCGCCGTCCGGTGATTTTAACGGGGTCAATGCTGCCGCTGACGCTGGCGGGCAGTGATGGCGCCGCGAACCTGTCAGATGCCATTGCGGCTGCGCAAACCGCGCCTGCGGGCGTCTGGGTGCAATTTGCCGGGCGTTTGCTGCATGGCGCGCGGCTGCGCAAGGCGCATTCCTCGGCCCCAGCGGCCTTTACCGCCAGCCCAACAGCTTCCCCGCCTTGGCAGGCGGCTGATGATGTGCACCGCACCGCCTATCAGCCCAGCAAGCTTGCGATCCTGACCATGGCACCGGGTCAGTCGCCCGAGCTGATCGCCCATGCCCTGAGCCACTGCGACGGCGTTGTGCTGCGGGTGTTTGGCGCAGGCACCCTGCCCGAGACGCCCGAGATAGCGGCAGCCCTACGCAGCGCCAAACAGCGCGGCACGCGGATGATTGCGGTCAGCCAAAGCCCTGAGGGCGGGGTCAGTCTGGGCACCTATGCGGCGGGCAATTTGATGGTGGAATGCGGCGTGATCGACGGCGGCGATATGACGCCCGAGGCGGCTTATACCAAGCTTGCGCATGTCCTAAGCCTGCCAGAGCCGCAGCGCGACGCAGCCCTAGCCCGCGTGATCTGCGGCGAGGTCAGCGCATCTCGCGCTTGATCCGCCGCAGCGCCAGCCAAACCCCCAGCACGACCAAAGGTGTCAGCACCGCCGTGGCCATGCCCTTGCTGATATGCAGCGCCTCGGTCACCGGATAGGCGGCATAGGCCGCAAGCGAGACCGCGTAATAGCTGATCGCCACCACCGACAGACCTTCGACGGTATGTTGCAACCGCAGCGCAAGATCGGCGCGTTTGTCCATGCTTTCTAACAGCTTTTGGTTCTGCGCCGAGCGTTCAACATCCACCCTTGTGCGCAACAATTCAGCCGCCCGCGTGGCGCGTTCTGCCATCGAGACCAGACGCGCCTCGGCCGATTTCACCGTGCGCATCGCTGGATCATAGCGCCGCATCATGAACTCGCCAAAGCTTTGCCGCCCAGCCACGCGCTCTTCGCGCAGGGCTGCAATGCGTTGATTGACGATGGCCTCGTAAGCCCCCGTCGCGCCAAAGCGGAAGGAATGCTGCACTGCCAGACTTTCCAATTCTGCCGAAATCCGCAGCAACTCATGCAGGTTTTCCTCGGCAGGCCGCGCGTTGCTGTCCAAGCCCGAGACCAGCTCTGACAGTTGCGGGTCCAGCGCGTTCAGCTTGCCCGTCAGCCCGCGCGCCCGCATCAGCCCCAGCATCGACATGGCGCGATAGGTTTCCACCTCGCACAGCCGCTGCACGATCCGCCCGATCCGCCGCGCGCCGGTGTCGGGTTTGACAAAGACCGCAAAGCGCATATGGCCCGCCGGATCAATCCTGAAATCGCCCGCAATCACCGCAGCCCCATCCACCACCCGCGCCACCGCAAGGCTTTCGGCGACGAACCATTGGTCAAGCTTGGCCAGCAAAGCGGCCTCATCGCCCAGAACCTCGACCCGCACCAAGACCGAAGCCAAGCGCACGCCGGGGGCTTCGGCCAGCCAATCCTCGGGAAAGACCTCCATCTCGTCGGGGTCAAAGGGGCGTGCGGGCAGGCCTTCGCTAAAGGCGGAATAGGTCACAAATTCGGTGTGGCTTTCCCATTTCAGCTCGGCCCGCCCGATGGTGCCGGAAAAATGCGTGGCATTGGGCTGCGGGTGCGAAGAACCGTTGCGATCCAGCAGCGCCAGCACATGCGCCATATCCTCGGCCCGATTGCGGTTTTGCGCCTCTTGCGGCTGTTTCACCGCGACATAGGCCGCCACGCAGGGCGCGCGCAGGGCCGGAAACGGGCGCGCGTGCAATTCATTGACAAGCGCATAGCGCAACGGGTGGTCGTCGATCTGGGTCATGGCTCGCCTTGTTCTTTGCGCCAGAAAGCCTCGCCACTGCGGCAAAGGCCAGAAAATTCACAGAATACAGCCGTATGCACCAAAAGTGTTGCCGCAATGCAAAGGCCCCACCTTGCGGCGGGGCCTTTGATGTCACCTGCGCAAGGGCGCGCGCGCCTTAGTCGATCAGCGGCAACAAAGCGTCGAGCGACTTTTTCGCATCGCCATAGAACATCCGGGTGTTCTCTTTGTAGAACAGCGGGTTCTCGATGCCCGAATAGCCGGTGCCCTGCCCGCGCTTGCTGACAAAGACCTGTTTCGCCTTCCAGCATTCCAGCACTGGCATGCCAGCGATCGGGCTGTTGGGGTCTTCTTGGGCAGCGGGGTTCACGATGTCGTTCGAGCCGATCACGATGGCCACATCGGTGGTGGGGAAATCTTCGTTGATCTCGTCCATTTCCATCACGATGTCATAGGGCACCTTGGCCTCGGCCAAAAGCACGTTCATATGGCCGGGCAAACGGCCTGCCACAGGGTGGATCGCAAAGCGCACGGTTTTGCCGCGCGCGCGCAGCTTGCGGGTCAGTTCGGAGACCGCTTGCTGGGCCTGCGCCACCGCCATGCCATAGCCCGGAATGATGATGATGCTATCGGCATCATTCAGCGCCGCGGCGACACCTTCGGTGTCAATCGCCACCTGCTCGCCTTCGATCGCCATCGCAGGGCCGGTGGTGCCGCCAAAGCCGCCCAAGATCACCGAGATGAACGAGCGGTTCATCGCCTTACACATGATGTAAGACAAGATCGCCCCCGATGAGCCCACCAGCGCGCCGGTCACGATCAAAAGATCATTGCCCAGCGTAAAGCCAATCGCCGCCGCCGCCCAGCCGGAATAGCTGTTCAGCATCGACACAACCACCGGCATATCGGCACCGCCAATGCCCATGATCAGGTGATAGCCGATGAAAAACGCCAAAAGCGTCATCAGCATCAGCGACCAAATGCCCGCACCGTTGAAATAAAGCACCAGCAAGATCAACGATCCCACAGCCGCGCCCGCGTTCAGGAAATGCCCGCCCGGCAGCTTTTTGGCATTGCCAGAAACCTTGCCGGCCAATTTGCCAAAGGCCACGATTGATCCGGTAAAGGTCACAGCGCCGATAAACACGCCCAAGAACACTTCGACATGCAAAATCGCCTGCTCGACCGCGTCTTTATGCGCCAATTTGGCGGCAAAGCCGATCAGCCCCGCCTTGGCGCCCTGATCCATCGCCAGCACGCGGCTAAGTTCGATATCAGCGTTATAGCCGATCAGAACCGCCGCCAGACCCACAAACGAATGCAGCGCTGCCACCAGTTGCGGCATCTCGGTCATCTGCACCCGCATCGCGACGATCCAGCCCAAAACCGAGCCCACCGCAACCATCAGCGCAATCACCCAAACATGGGCAACATCGGCCGAAAACACCGTGGCAAACACCGCCAAAGCCATGCCCGCGATGCCATACCACACCGCGCGCTTGGCGCTTTCTTGCCCCGACAGCCCGCCAAGGCTGAGGATAAACAACACAGCCGCAGCAATATAGGCAGCCTGTACAATTCCAATGCTCATGTGCCTATCTCCTTACGACTTCTGGAACATGGCGAGCATCCGGCGCGTAACCAGAAAGCCCCCCACAATATTGATCGTCGCGATCAGCACCGAAATGGCGGCCAAAACCACCACCAGCCAGCTGCCGGACCCGATTTGCAGCAGTGCGCCAAGAATGACGATGCCCGAAATCGCATTGGTCACCGCCATCAAAGGCGTGTGCAAGGAATGCGACACATTCCAGATCACCGAGAAACCGATAAAGCAGGCCAGCACAAAGACGATAAAATGCGACATGAATTCGGTGGGCGCAAAGGCTCCGACAAGGGCAAGCAACAAAGCCGCCCCCACCAGCAGACCGACTTGCGATCTGGTCTGCGCCTTGAAGGCCGCCGTCTCTGCCGCGCGCTTTTCTTCCGCCGTCAGCTCTTTGACCTTTTCCTTTGGCTTTTGCACCGCAATCGCTGCGATTTTCGGCGGTGGTGGCGGATAAGTAATCTCGCCGCCCTTGGCCACGGTCGCGCCACGAATGACGTCGTCTTCCATATTGTGATCAATCACACCGTCTTTTTTCGGGGTAAGATCGGTCAGCATATGCCTGATATTTGTGGAATAAAGCGTCGAGGCCTGTGCAGCCATCCGGCTTGGGAAATCGGTATAGCCGATCACCGTCACGCCGTTGTCCGAGACAACCTTCTCGTCCATCACCGTCAGATCGCAGTTGCCGCCACGCTCGGCAGCAAGGTCGATGATCACCGAACCCGGCTTCATCATCTCGACCATATCCTTGGTCCAAAGCTTGGGCGCAGGCCGTCCGGGGATCAGCGCCGTGGTGATGACGATGTCCATCTCGGGGGCCAGTTCGCGGAACTTGGCCAGCTGTTTGGCTTGGAACGCAGGGGTCGAGGGGGCTGCATAGCCGCCCGTCGCTGCCCCATCGGGCAGTTCGCTGGCGTCAAACTCCAGATAGACGAATTGCGCGCCCATCGATTCGATCTGCTCGGCCACTTCGGGGCGCACGTCAAAGGCATAGGTGATCGCACCAAGGCTGGTTGCAGTGCCAATCGCGGCCAAACCGGCCACGCCAGCGCCCACGATCAAGACCTTGGCCGGCGGTACTTTGCCCGCAGCCGTCACCTGCCCGGTGAAAAAGCGGCCAAAGTTGTTGCCAGCCTCGATCACCGCGCGGTAGCCCGCGATATTGGCCATCGACGACAGCGCATCCATCTTTTGCGCGCGGCTGATGCGCGGCACCATATCCATGGCGACAACGGTCGCCCCCTGCGCCTTGACCAGCTCCAGCAGCTCGGGGTTCTGTGCCGGCCAAAAGAACGAGATCAGGGTCTGCCCGGATTTCAACGCCTTGGCTTCGGCCATCTCGGGGCCGCGCACTTTGACGATGACATCGGCAGCCGCCATCACCGCCTTGGCGGTCTTTAGAACTTCGACCCCAGCGGCGGCATAAAGCGCGTCTGAAAAGCCAGCCTTGGCCCCCGCACCGGCCTGAATGCAGCAGCTATGCCCCAGCTTGACCAGCTGAAGCGCCGAATCTGGTGTCATCGCAACGCGACTTTCGCCCGCAAACACCTCTGTTATAGCACCAATCTTCACAGTCTCTCCCCCATTTTAGCCTCAGGGCGGGCCAGCCCCGCGAAACAATAATGTTGCAGAAGTAGCAGCAGCGCCCCAAAGTGCAACGCCAGATGCAGCATTGGCGCAAGATTTACGGCAAAATCCGACAGCTTTGCCGCTAAATACGCCAAATCCAGCGCGGCACCCGCGCCGACCAGGCCGCAAAAGCAGGCCCAAAGCCCGCGCGCAGCCGCGCCTCCTCGTCCAAAATATAGCGCCGCGTGATCCAAACCATAAAGCCGGCCACCACAGGCAGTGCGGCCCAAGCGCCCCAAAAGCAGGCAGCCCCCAGCAAAACCAAAGCATCGCCCAGATAGATCGGATTGCGGCTGATGCTGAAAACACCGCCCGTCACCAAGGCCGATGGGTCGCGGCGCGGAATAAAACTGGTGCGCGCAACCAGCATCTGCGCCACCGCCACCGCCATCGCGGCAAGGCCCAAAGCGATCAGGCAAAGCCCCAAGCCCTGCTGCGGCCAAACCGATGTTGCCTGCGCAATCGCCCAAATCGCACCCAAGGCAAACACCAACCACAGCGGCGGAATATCAATCTGTTTCAGCATCAAAGCCTCCCTTTGCGCCATCAAGCCCCAGCCCGCGCGCCAAAGCCAGCGCGAAGTCACTTCCAGCTTGAACATTTGCCCCCCAAGCCCGATGATCGGCGGGAAATCACGCCAAAGGCTATCATGACCGATTTTTCCGCCACCAAAGCCCTGTTCACCCTGCCCGAGGGCATGATCTATCTTGACGGCAACTCGCTGGGCCCGCTGCCGCGCGCCACCGCCGCACGGGTGGCGCAGACGGTGACGGAAGAATGGGGCAAAATGCTGATCACCGGCTGGAACAAGGCCGGCTGGATGGACAAACCGATGCATGTGGGCGACCGCATCGCACGGCTGATCGGCGCCGAAGCGGGCCATGTGGTGATGGGCGACACGCTCTCGATCAAGGTCTACCAAGCCTTGGCAGCCTGTCTTGATCTGAACCCAAAGCGGCGGGTGATCCTGTCAGACACCGGCAACTTCCCCTCAGATCTCTATATGGCCGAGGGCCTGTGCCGCACGCTTGGCCAAGGCTACGAGCTGAAAACCGTAGCCCCCGAAGCGGTGCTGGACGCGATCGACGAGACCGTGGCCGTCACCATGATCACCGAAGTCGATTATCGCACGGGGCGGCGGCACAATATGGCCGAGATCACCGCCCGCGCCCATGCCCATGGTGCGCTGACGATCTGGGATCTGGCGCATTCCGCAGGGGCGTTCCAAGTCGAGCTTGCTGCCTGTAACGCCGATTTTGCGGTCGGGTGCAGCTACAAATACCTTAACTCTGGCCCCGGCGGCCCTGCCTTTATCTATGTCGCCCCCCGCCACGCCGATCACGCCATCCCAGCCCTTTCAGGCTGGCAAGGCCACGCCGCCCCCTTTGCCTTTGATCTCGACTACCGCCCCGCAACCGGCGCTGAACGCCTGCGCGTCGGCACACCGCCCATCCTGCAATTGGCCGCCCTCGAAGCCTCGCTCGATATCTGGGACCGCGTCGATATGCAGGCCCTGCGCGCCACCTCGCTGGCCCTGACCGACCGCTATATCGCAGGCATCGAGGCAAGCTGCCCCAGCTTGATCCTTGCCACCCCCCGCGATCACGCGATGCGCGGCAGTCAAGTCTCTTTCCGCCACCCCGAAGGCTATGCCATCATGCAAGCCATGATCGCCCGCGGCGTCATCGGCGATTTCCGCGCGCCCGACATCATTCGCTGCGGCTTCACCCCACTGTTCATCGACGAAACCGACGTCGACCGCGCCGTCGCCATCATCGCCGATATCATGCAAAATTCGCTCTGGGACCGCCCAGACTACAAAACCCGCGCGAAAGTCACCTGATGCAGGCGGCTTTCATCTTGGCTCAAATATCCCCGCCGGAGGCTCCGAGATCAGCCGCGGATGCCTCCGGCGGGGATATTTTGACCAAGATGAAAGCCCTGCCAGCGCTCTGCCGGCCCGCAGGTTGGATCGCGCTTTGGCGCAAGATTGGAAATTTATCGGTGTTGAACAGGCAGCGCTAGGCCGTGCGATTGCCTTGATATTTCACACCGGAGACCAGAATGCCCCCCTATAATCCTGCCAAAGATGGTGCGCAGATGTCGTTTGATGGACGCATGTCTTATGGCGACTATTTGCAAATCGACAAGATCCTTGATGCCCAGCAGCAATTGACACCGGCGCATGACGAGATGTTATTTATCATTCAGCACCAGACCTCCGAGCTTTGGATGAAATTGGTGTTGCATGAATTGGCCGCCGCGCGCTGCGCGATTGCGGCGGGGCGGGTGCCGCAGGCTTTCAAGATGCTGTCGCGAATCTCGCGGATTTTTGAGCAATTGAATTCGGCTTGGGATGTGTTGCGCAGCATGACGCCCGCTGATTACACCAGCTTTCGCGATGGTCTGGGGCAATCATCAGGGTTTCAGTCGCATCAATATCGCCTTATCGAGTTCAGTCTGGGCAATCGCAATCTGGCGATGCTGAAGCCGCATGCGCATCGCACCGAGATCACCGCGCTGTTGCAGGCCGAGCTAGCGCGGCCCAGTCTTTATGACGAGGCCTTGCGGCATCTGGCGCGGATGGGGCTTGCGATCCCAGAAGAGGTGTTGGGGCGTGATTTGTCGCAGGCTTGGGTCAAGAATGAGGCTGTGCAAGAGGTTTGGACCCAGGTGTACAAAGACCCCACCACCTATTGGCAGGCCTATGAGCTGGCTGAAAAGCTGGTGGATCTGGAGGATTACTTTCGGCGCTGGCGGTTTAACCATGTCACCACGGTCGAGCGGGTGATCGGGTTGAAGCGCGGCACGGGCGGCACCTCGGGGGTCGGTTATTTGCGGCGCATGTTGGAGGTGGAACTGTTCCCAGAACTTTGGCACCTGCGCACGGTTTTGTGATCTTCACCGTTTTGTAAATAAGGTGCTTTGACCTCTTGCGCGGGCTCGGATAGTTTGGGGCAAGGATAATCTGGGCAGTCCAAGGCGGCTGGCTTTTTGTATAGGCTGTTTGATGCGCTTTTTGACTTCTGCGACCCATCTTGGACTGCTGATATTGGCACTTTCCGGCTGCGTGAGCCAGCCTCAGGCGGCGTTGGTGTCGCCTGAGGCAGCCGCGGCGGCTTTGACGCAAGCGAATGCGGCACATTATGCCGCACGCGCTGATGGCAGCTTTAGCGTGCCAACCGTTCCGGTGGAAAAGGTGCCCAGCGCCTATCAAAAGCAGGATGTCGATTTCGCCAGTGCCGAGCCAGTGGGCTCGATCATCATCAACCCGGCCGAGCGGCATTTGTATCTGATCACCGCCCCCGGCAAGGCCACGCAATATGGCATCTCTGTCGGCAAGGCGGGGTTTGAATGGGCGGGGGTTGCCAATATCACCAATCGTAAGACATGGCCCACATGGACACCGCCGAAAGAGATGATAACGCGCAAGCCCGAGCTTGAGCAGTGGAAAGACGGGCAGCCCGGCGGCCCCACCAATCCTTTGGGCGCACGAGCGCTTTACCTGACCACCAATGGCATTGATTACGGCTACCGCATTCATGGCACGCCGGATTGGTGGTCGATTGGTAAGAATGCCTCTTCGGGCTGCATTCGAATGATCAACCAAGACGTGATGGAGCTTTATGAGCGGGTGCAGGACGGCGCCAAGGTTGTGGTGCTGAATGCCGATGGATCCTATCCCGCCAAGCTGAAGCTGCCGCCAAAGCCTGTGGTCAAGGCCGAGCCTGTGTTAGAGCCGGTGGTTGAAACGGTTGTCGCCGCTTCGATCATCGTGCCAAAGCCCAGCGTGATGCCTGCGCCTGTGATCACCACGGGCAGTGTTGCGCCAGTTGTGGCGGCACCCGTCAGCACGGACAGTGTTGCGGCACCCGTCGTCTGCACGCAGGCTTTGGTGAATGGGGTTTGTCCCGCCAATTGATCGGCGGTGCCTGAGACACAAAGGGCGGGCGCTTTGCCCGCCTTTTTAATATGTAAACGGCTAAGGCCTTAGGCCGCCGCGTGCCAAGCCCGCAGCGCATCGCCAAAACCTGTGAACAGCGCCTTAGACACCGGGTCTTGCGCGGCGTTCCATTCGGGGTGCCATTGCACCGACAGGGTAAATCCGGGCGCATCCTTGATATAGATCGCCTCGGGGGTGCCATCTGGGGCAAAGCCGTCGATCACCACCCGCGCGCCTGCGCGGGCAATGCCTTGGCCGTGCAGCGTGTTGGTCATCACCGCAGGCGCCCCCATCAGCCGGTGGAACACCCCGCCTTGGGTAAAGCTGACCAGATGGCGCAGCGCAAAGATTTCCTCGGGCGTGCCATCGGGGGGCATGCGGTGGTTCATCCGGCCGGGAAGATCGCGGATCTCGGGGTGAAGGGTGCCGCCCATCGCCACATTGACCTCTTGAAAGCCGCGGCAGATCCCCATGATCGGCTGGCCCCTCTCGACACAAGCCCGCACCAGCGCCAAGGCGACACCATCGCGGCCACGGTCAAAGCTGCCATGCGCGGGGGTTTCTTCTTCGCCATATTCGCTGGGATGCACATTCGGCCGCCCGCCGGTGAACAAAAACCCATCACAAGCCGCCATCAGATCGGGCAGATCGGCCAAGGCGGGATCGGTCGGCACGATCAGCGGCAAACAGCCCGCCACCTCGGCAATCGCCTGCGAATTGGTCTGGCCTGCGCCATGCACCAGATAGCGATCATTGATCAGATGCGAGTTGCCGATGATCCCCACCACGGGGCGACGGGTCTGTGCGCGCATATCCGGCCTGCCATTCTTTATTTTCTAAAACAATAGCAGTCCGATGGCGAAGATGAAGGGGCAAAGCAGGAAAACCAGCCTTTGTCGTGGCAAAAGCCTGAATTTCTGGCAGATCAGGGGGGCAGCGCCTGCGCCGCTCGCGCAAAGATGTCGCAAACGAACGCGCCGAAAGCAAGCGCGCTGCCTAAAACAGGGCAAACCAGCGAAAGCCCGCCATGACCGCAAGCGCCAACCGCCCGACCGACCACAGCTTTGTGCCGCGCCCGCTGTTTGGCGTGGGCTTTATGCTGGCCGCGATGGCAGCCCTGCCCTTTATCGACGTCTTTGCCAAGATCTTGGGCGAGGAGGGCGTGCCGATCTTGCAGATCGTCTGGGCGCGCCTAAGCTTTGGTGCTTTGGTGACGCTGCCGCTGGCACTGCAGAAGGTGGGGGTGGCAGGCTTGCTGCCGCGTCGCCCGCTTTATCATGGCTTGCGCGCGGGGTTTCTGGCGCTGGCGACCTTTAGCTTTTTCTCGGCCCTGACCTATCTGCCGATTGCCGATGCTTTGGCGATCTTTTTCATCCAGCCGCTGATTGTTACCGTGCTATCGGCCTTTGTGCTGAAGGAACGGGTCGGGCCGCGCCGCTGGGCTGCGGTGGCGATTGGCTTTGTGGGCACGCTGATCATCATCCGCCCGGGCTTTGTCGAGCTGAACCCCGGCAGTCTGCTGGCCTTGGCCGCAGGCGGTTTTCTGGCGATTTACTTTGTGATGACGCGGGCGATTTCGGGCCAAGCGCCTGCCATTGTCACCACCTTTCAGACCAATATCGTCGGGGCAACCCTGCTGTCGCTGGTGGTGCCGCTGATCTGGCTGCCGCCCACGCCTGCGCAATGGGCGATATTTCTGGCACTGGGGGCGGTGGCGAACTTTGGCCATTTTCTGGTGGTGCGCGCCTATGACTATGCCGAAGCCTCGCTGCTGGCGCCATTGGCCTATACCGAGATGATCATGGCCACGCTTGTCGGCTGGTATTTCTTTGGCGATTTCCCCGATGGCTGGACCTTTGTCGGGGTCGCCGTGCTGATCGGCTGCGCGCTTTATATCTCGATCCGAGAGCGCGCAGCCAAAACCGCTTAGGCGCCAGCGCCTGCCGCCACCACGCCCGCCGCCGCCGCAAGCGCGCCGCCGCCATGCGGGATATCCAGCGCGATCATCCCCGCCTCCATCACCGCCAAAGCGCCCAAAGTCATATGCGCGTTGACATGGCCCATATGGCCCACCCGCAAAAAGCCGTGATAGGCCGGATCACTTGGCGGTGCCATGCCAAGGCCAATGCCCAAGGTCACCCCCGCCTTATGCTCGCACCAATCGCGCAGGCGAGTGGCGTGGGGCGCACCCAGCCGGGCCGCCGTCACCGCCCGCGCCCGATCGCGCGGATTGGCGACGTTCAAGCCAATCGCGGCGTTGCCCGCCGACCAGCAGTCAAAAGCCGCCCAAACCGCGCGCGCCAAACAATCATGGCGCGCCCAGACGTTTTCCAAGCCCTCTTCTTTGATCATGTCCAAAGCCTCGCGCAGGCCAAACAGATGATGCGTCGGCGCGGTGCCATCCCAAAGCTGCCAGAACTCGCCCCCCTGCACCCGTGGCGCCCAATCCCAATAGGGCGTGCGCAGATCAGCGGTCTTGCCCACCGCCCGCGCCTTCTCGGAAAACCAGACAAAGCCCATGCCGGGCGGCGTCATCAGCCCCTTTTGGCTGGCCGCCACCGTGACATCAACGCCCCAAGCATCCATGCGGTATTCATCGCAGCCAAGGCTCGCGATGCAATCCACCGCCAAGAGGGCCGGATGCCCCGCCGCATCCATCGCCGCACGCAAAGCCGCAATATCGGTGCGAATGGTCGAGGCGGTATCGACATGCGTCATCAACACCGCCTTGATCTTGCCCGCAGCATCGGCGCGCAAGGCCGCCTCGACACGGTCCATATCCACCGGCGTCGCCTTGCCAAAGTCAATGACCTCGACCTCGATCCCCATCGCGCGCGCCGATTGCGCCCAGCTTAGGCCAAACTGCCCCACTGCCAGCACCAAAGCCTTGTCGCCGCGCGAAAACAGATTGGCATTGGCCGCTTCCCAAACCGCATGGCCATTGCCGATATAGCCCGCCACCGAAGCCGTGGTGGTGCCCGCCACCGCCTTCAGATCCGGCCAAAGCGAGTCAACCAGATCATGCAAGCCGCCCTCGTAGATATTTGGCGCCGCGCGATGCATCGCCGCCAGCACACGATCGGGCATCACCGAAGGCCCCGGAATGGCAAGATAGTGGCGACCATTGGCAAGTGACATGACAGGCTCCCTAAGATTTCCCCCAATGGCTAGCGCTCGGCTTGGGCTTCGTCAATCCACCCTGCCCCGCTTGCTCTTCTGCGCCCTAAAGGCTAGCCTAAGCCCAGCGATAAGGACCGATGCGATGACAGGCGAAACCGCAACCGACCGCAGCCTCTATACCCTCACCGGCGCAGACAGGCTTGGCTTTTTGCAAGGCATGGTCAGCAATGATGTGCTGGCCTTGGGCAAGGCCGACGGCATTCGTTGGGCGGCGCTTTTGACGCCACAAGGCAAATATCTGGCCGATTTCTTTCTGATCGCGATGGGCGATGCGCTGCTGCTGGATATCAAGACCAGCATCGCCGAGGCCACCACCCGCCGCCTAAGCATGTACCGGCTGCGCGCCGATGTGCAGATCAGCCCCAGCCCGCTCTGCGTCACCCGCGGCCTTGGCCCCGCCCCAAAGGGCAGCTTTGCCGACCCGCGCCACCCGGCCTTGGGCTGGCGCAGCTACGGCGCAGCCGGCACGCCGCCGCACATAGATTGGGACGCAATCCGCGTCGCGCACTGCATCCCCGAAACCGGCATCGAGCTGATCCCCGACGACAGCTACCTGCTCGAATCCGGTTTTGAACGCCTCAACGGCGTCGATTTCCGCAAAGGCTGCTATGTCGGCCAAGAGGTCACCGCGCGGATGAAACATAAGACCGAGCTGAAAAAGGGCCTGACCACCGTCACCATCACCGGCAGCGCCCCCTCAGGCACGCAAATCATGGCAGGCGACAAGGCCGCAGGCCGGCTTTTCACCCAATCTGGCAACCAGGCCATCGCCTATCTGCGCTTTGATCGCACAGAAAACCTCACCGCCGAGACCGCCCAGATCAGCCTTTCATCTGTCTGAAAATATCCTCGGGGGGAGGCCTTGGCCAAAGGCCAAGGCTGTGGGGGGCAGACAGCCCCCCGCCCCGCCCGCCTCAGGCCAGGCTTGCGTAATCGCGCGCAACCTGCTGCCAAACCTCTTCGCAGCTCGCCAGCAGTAAAACACCGCGCCGCCGCGTGATGTCATAGACGCCGCCATCCAGAAACCGCGCCACGCCACCCGCGGCTTGCACGATCACCACCGCCGCCGCATGGTCCCAAGGGTGCGGCTCGGGACCGCTCAGCACGAAATCGACATGCCCCTGCGCCAGCATGCGGTATTCATGGCACGAACACATCATCGAGCTGATCCGCCGATACCCCAGCCCCGCCAGCGCTGCAGCGCGCTTGGCCTCGGCCTCAAACAGCACCAAGGGCACATAGCCCTGCATCCGCGACGGGTCGCGCTCGGCCGAGGTTTGCAAGACCCGCACCTGCCCCGCCGCGGTGACAAAACGCGCAGGCCCGCCCGCCCGCGCCTCGATCCAATCATCGCGCAGCGGATCATAAAGCAGGCCGTAGTCCAGCCGCCCCGCCTCTGCCACCACGGCAATCACCCCAAACAGCGCCAGCCCTTTGCTGAAATTCCAGGTGCCATCGACCGGATCGACCACCACCAGCCAGCCGCTTTGGCCAAAGCTGTCGCGCAAGGCAGGATCTGCCGCAACACTTTCCTCGCCGATCACCCGTGCTTCACGCCACGCGCGCGCCAAGATCTCGCGGATCATCGCTTCGGCCTCGACATCTGCGATGGTGACCAGATCGTCAAAGGCCGCCTTGGCCGTTACCTCGGCACTTGCCAATTGGCCAAAGCGCGGCAAGATCTTGGCCCGCGCCGCCGCCCGCACTGCCGCCAAAACCTGGCTTGGATATGCCATCGCCACCCCCAAATGAAAAAGACCGCCCGAAGGCGGCCTTTCAACAGGGCGAAACCTTGCGAGATTATGCCCGCTCGGAATATTCCATAAGTTCGGTGTGAACAATGATCTCTTCATCGACGCCGATAAAGGGCGGGATCATGATGCGCACGCCATTGTCCAAAATCGCAGGCTTAAAGCTGTTCGCTGCGGTCTGGCCTTTTTGCACAGGCTCGGTCTCGACGATCTTGCATTTGACCTTTTGCGGCAGGCTGACGTTCAAAGGCTCTTCGCCGTAATAGTTCACGGTGGCCATCATGCCGTCTTGCAAGAAGGGGCGACGATCGCCCAAAAGCTCGGCGTCGATCTCGACCTGCTCGTAGGTTTCGGCATCCATGAACACCAGACGCCCGTCGGTTTCATAAAGGAACTGCTGGTCTTTGTTTTCCAACTCGACCCGCTCGACCTTGTCTTCCGAGCGGAAGCGCTCGTTCAACTTGCGGCCATCGCGCAGGTTCTTCAGCTCAACCTGAGCGAAAGCCCCACCTTTTCCGGGCTTTACATGGTTGACTTTGACGGCAGCCCAAAGGCCTGCGTCATGTTCAACAATCATTCCCGGCTTAATTTCGTTTCCGTTGATCTTCGGCATTTGTGGCAAAACCTTGTCAAAAGGTTGAAGAAGTTAAGTCGCACCCTATATATCGGGTCCGGCTTGCTCGCAAGCCAACTAAATGCAGTAAGCCAGATCGGCAGCTATGCGCCTAGTGCATGGCCGCTATTCGAAAGACAGTCGCCCGAATCGTTACCAAAGCGTTACAAGCGCCGAACGAACGGAAAGACAAGACCAAGAAATAAGGACTTTGCCATGTTTGATTCGATTGACAGCTCGGCCTACAACTTCGAGCAGGGCCAGCGCGCGCGCAAGCTTTTTGCCGCCGTGGTTTTGGCTGCGCTTGACGATGCAATCGCTGACGACAAGAAATATGGCAATGGCCCAGACCAGATCGCCCGTTGGGCGCGCTCGCGCGATGGCCGCGAGGTTTTGTCTTGTGCAGGCATTGATCCCAACGAGCGCGTGGTCAAAGGTCTGATGGAATTCGTGTCCAAAGGCGTGCGCACCTCGGTGGCGCTGTCGCGCGAAGAAAGCGAGCGTCGTCACGCGCTCGAGCTGGAACACGCAGAAGCGGCATAAGCCAAAGCTTTCGCGGACAGAAAAAAGCGCCCCTTGGGGCGCTTTTGTTTTGGCAAAAACCGCTGAAGGCTGGTCTTAGCCCAGATCCTGCGTCGCAAGCCCACGCGCAATCTCGGCGCGGACCATTTTCCGAATGTTGCGGGTGATGCGCTCGCCCATGCTGCCAGCAAGCTCTTCGCGCAGAATGTCGCGGACCAGATCGCGCAACACCTCTTCGTTGAACAACAGCTCCTCGTCCGCCTCGGAGGACTGCGCAGAGGGCGGTTCAGCCTGCCAGTTTTGCGCAGGATCGCTTGGATCAGAGGCAAGGCTGGCAATCACACTGGCCTCGGCGGCATCCACCCATTCGGCATCGCTTTGCGCAGAGGCAGCGGGCGGCGGCAGATCGTCGGCAATTTCGTCGCGGTCAAAGCCCACCTGCGCCCAAACGGGAACCGCTTCGGCCTCTTGCTCGGGGGTCATCATCGCACCATCAAACATCGGCGCTTCGCTGACGTCTTGCTCGAAATCCCCCAGCGCTTCGGTCTCGGAAGCGGGTGCCAAAGTGGCAAACACTTTCTCCATCTCGGCAGGCTCGATCCGCTCTTCTGCTTCGGGATCGGCTTCGAAATCAACGATTTCCACCGTACGCGGATAGCGGACTTGCGGGCGCGGCGGGGAAGCTTCGGCGGTTTCAACCACCCGCAGCGCCGGAGTCAGGATCAGTTTGTCATTCGCCTCGATCGCAGGGCTTGCCACGGGGTCCGGCGTTGCTGTGCGAGTCATCGGCCGCAAATCCTCTGACACCAGCCGGCGGATCGAGGACAGCACATCCTCAATATCATTCGAACTTTGTGGCTCAGACATCAGCGGCCTCGGTGTTGCAGGTCAATTGGTTAAGACAGTCTAGCGGCGTTGCTGGCGCAAGACAAGGAATAGCCAGTCCACCGCCGATGTAAGCCGCCGCGAAAGCCAGTGGCCTTATAGAAAAGGCCCCCGCACCGGCGTGCGAGGGCCCAAAAGCACGCAAACTGCGGCTTATTTTTGGATTTTGCTCAGGATGCGATCCAGACGCTTGCCCTGCGACGAGGTTGCAGGCGCTTTCTTGACGGCATTGTAATAGGCCTCGGGGTCAAAGCTGGCGATGCCAAGGTTCAAATGCTGTGCCGTCAGCTGGCCTGTTGCGGCCAAAAGCTGATAGACACCCACATAGCGGCTGGCCTCGGATTGCAGCTTGCCGGCACGGGCATTCAACAGATTTTGCTCGGCGTTCAGCACATCCAAAGTGGTGCGCGCGCCCAGTTTGGCCTCTTCGCGCACGCCATCAAAAGCCTTTTGCGCTGCGGTCACTTGCAAGCTGCCGGCTTGGATCGAGGCATTGGCAACCGACAGGTTCGACCAAGCATTGCCCAGCGTTTCAGAGACCACAACCACGGTCTGATGGGTGCCAGCGGCGGCTGCGTCTTGCTGCGCCAGCGATTGGCGGTACATCGCCGAAAGTTCGCCGCCGTGATAGATCGGCTGGCTGAACGACAAGCCGACCGAGGTATTGCCCAAACCGGTATCGGTTTCGGTCGCGCTTGCACTGGCCGAAAGCGTGGGCAGCATAGCCCCTTTTGCAATCTGCACGCGCAGGTCAGCAATCTTGGCCTGATGCTGCGCCGCGATCACATTTGGATGGCTGCGCACTGCGATAGCGCGGGCCTCATCTTCTGATGCGGGCAAAGCAGGGGTCTTGGGCAGAGCCTTCAAATCGGCGGGATAATGGCCAGTGGTGGCCTTATACCGTTCGCGCGCAACTTCCAGATTGCCTTGAGCTGCGGCCAGCCCAGAACGCGCAGCGGCAAGAGCTGCTTCGGCCAAGGAGACATCTGTCAGCGTGACCTCACCAACCTCAAAGCGGTCTTTCGCGGCCTGAAGCTCTTGGCTGATCAGCCGCATGTTCGATTGGCGCAGGCCAACAATCTCGCCTTGCAGACGCACATCGACATAGGCTGCAACCGCGGCCAACAGCACCTGCTGCTCGACGTTGATCAGGCTGGCGCGAGTGGCAAGCACTGCCTCTTTGGCGACAGCGCCGCCCAATTTGCTGCGCCCACCGGCATAAAGCACCACGGTCGCCGTCAAGGCCGCCGAAGCGCTGTTGCTTTCATAAAACGACGTAGGCAGGCTGGTGCCCAGGCCCGTGGCGTTGTCATATTTGGTCCAAGATCCGCGGGTGGTGAAATCCACCACCGGACGCAGTTTTGCCACCGCAATTGCCGCGTCTTCATCGGCTGCGCGCAAGACCGCTTGGTTTTGCTCCAGCAGATGCGAAGATTTATAGGCCGAGATCAGCGCATCGGCCAAGGTCTCTGCTTGCGCCGAAGGCGCTGCTACCATCGCCGTTGTGACCGCAAAGGCTGCCAAAAACGTCCGCATATCGACCTCTTTCTGTCTTCTCAACGGCGGGCTGCGCCGCCGCTATTCCGCATTACAGCGCGAAAGCCTCGACCTTCGCAAACTCTTCTAATACCGGAGCCGAGGCGTTGAACGCAAAGCGCCAATTGACGCGGCCTTCGGACTTGTGCCCAATCTTCACCACGCCCAAGGCGCCCTGCATGAAAATCGCACCAATCCGACCGCCTTCGGCCAATTGCGCCAGCAAAGACTCTGGCACCTCTTGCACACCACCTTCGATAAGGATGACGTCAAACAGGCCCGCAGGCACGCTTGTCTGCACCGCCGCATTGGCAATCCCTTGGGCTGCCAAAATCTGCGACGCGGCGGCTGCCATCTCGGCCAGAGGCTCTACGCCCACCACCGATTTCGCCATCCGTGCGATCACAGCCGAAGAATAGCCCAGACCGACCGCAAGATCCAAAACGCTGTCACTTGGCAAAACATCCAAAGCATCCAACATCTTAGCCAAGGTGCGCGCCTCTAGCTGCACCCGTCCACCCAGATCAAGATTGCCGCCCATATAGGCTGCCTCTTGCAAGGCTTCAGGCACATAGGCTTCGCGCGGGATGGCAAGCATGGCTTCGATGATCGGGAACTTCGTCACATCCGATGGCCGCACCTGCGTATCGACCATCATCACCCGACGGGCAGAGAAATCGCTCATATCTGAACTCATCCGTATCATTATGTTGGATTTGTCTTGCCACATCTGTGCAGGCAGAGCAACGGCCCATTGCAGCCATTTGCCCACAGGCGAGGCGCGAATTGTCTCAGATGCAATATTATGCGGGTTTGGAAACCAAAGCTTAAGCATTGCGCCACAAAGTCATCGCACCCCTTAAGCCGGAGAATCCGATGCCCCATGCCCGCCCCCTGCCCGCCTATCCGCTGCCGCCCAATCCAGCGGACGAACTTGCCGAAACGCGTGCCGAAATTGCAAGGCTGCGCCAGCGCGAGGCTGCCTTGCGCCAAACCATTCTGGAAGATCCCGAGCTGAACGGCCTTGGCCGCTGGCACCGCGTCGAGGTCGAGGAGCATCGCGAGCTGATCCTCGACATCGGACGGCTCCCAGAACATATTTTGCAAGACCGCAGTTTCTGGTGCGAAAAACTGGTGCGCACCCTGCGCTGCCTGCCCGCTGTCAGCTTTAGCAGCCGCCGCCCCGGATGGCCGATGCAGCGCGCAAGCGGTAAGCATCTGCATTAGGGCCGCGCAACTTCTGCCTTGTAAAGCCCGCCCAGCGGTGCAGAGTGTCGCAACCCCGCCCCTAGCCGCAAAGCGCCGATGTCAGACACATATTTTCTTTATCACTCCATCGGCCTTTACCCCGAAAAGACCGCAGATCTGACCACGGCCATGGCGCAATTTGCGCAAAGCTGGGGGCGGCCTGATGATGGCCAATGGGGCTATGCGCTGGACAAACGCGCGCAGTTTGTGGCGCGTTGGCGCGCGATATTGAACGCGGGCGAAGGCACTGTGACCACGGCCGAAAACGTCACTTCGGCGTTTCACAGCTTGCTTGCGGCCCTGCCCGCCCAAGCGCTTGCCGGTCGGCGCGTCTTGGTGGGGGCGGATTGTTTTCCCTCAAACCATTTCCTTTTGGCGGGGATGGCTCAAAAATACGGCTTTACCCTGCACACCGTGCCGCTGCGCCAAGGCGCTGCTTTTGTCGAGGATGAAGACTTTCTTGCGGCCTGGACGCCCGAGGTGGGCCTTGCGCTGCTGACATGGGTGTCTTCGACGTCAAGCCACCGCATTGATCTTGATGCGATGGTCGCGCATGGCCGCAGCATGGGCTCGCTGATCGGCTGCGACATAACTCAGGCCGCCGGGCTGATCCCCTATGATGTAACAGCACCCGCGGTGGATTTCGCGATCTCGACCTCGCTGAAATGGATGTGCGGCACCCCCGGCGCGGGTGTGCTTTATGTGGCCCCGGCTTTGATTGCCACGGCCCAGCCCGAGCCGCGCGGCTGGTTCAGCCAAGACAACCCGTTTTCTTGGGATATCAATGCCTTTGCCTATGCCCCCGACATTCGCCGCTTTGACAATGGCACGCCGGGCACCATCGCAGCCCTTGCCTCACTGCCAGCGCTGGATTGGCACGCGCGCCAAGATCACGCAGCGCTTTTGGCCCATAACCGCCGCCTGACCGCAAGGCTGATCGCGGCCGCGGACGAGATGCATTTGCCGCTGATCACCCCGCGCGCCGAGGCAAAACGCGGCGGCTCTGTGATGCTGCGCCTGCCCGAGACCCTGCCCGCCGCCCAGATCGTCACCCAGCTGCGCGGCCTTGGCATCAGCACCGACGCGCGCGGCCAAACCCTGCGGCTCTCGCCCGGCATCATGACCACGCTTGCGGGCACCGAGACCCTGATCACCGCCCTGCAAAACCTGCAAATGCGCGCCTAGCCCAAGGGCTAAAGCGCCGCGATCAGCGCCGAAATCTCGGCCACCGCCGTGTCGATCACATCGCGCCGCCCGCGCGATTCGACGTTCAGCCGCAGCAAAGGCTCGGTGTTCGAAGCGC